>JAQXJH010000161.1 GCA_029008595.1 Bacillota bacterium | reverse complement strand
CGGGGGATAACGCCGCACGGCGAAGCTAATTCAGATTATTATAGCATATTATTGGCGCGGGGGCAACGGCTCTGCGGCGGAAAGCAAAAAATCCTTTTCAAAACAGATAAAAATCAAAAATTACTCTTGACAAGCGGCCTGACCCTGCGGTATAATAGGCAAGCATTCTTGAGTGCTGCAAAATATGCGGATGTAGCTCATCTGGTAGAGCGCCACCTTGCCAAGGTGGAGGTAGCGAGTTCGAGCCTCGTCATCCGCTCCAAACAAAAAGCCGCTGAAAAGCGGCTTTTTTTGTTGCCCTTCTGCGGAAAAAAAGGAGCGTTTTCTCCGCGGGATCGTCCGGTTCCGGCTGCCGCGGTGCGGCGCAGGGGCAAGCCTTTTTGGCCGCGATTCCTGCAAAGAAAAAAAGAATGGTTTTTCATCACGATTTTCTTTCAAATCGATTGACAAGCAGCGCCCGGCATGATATAGTAACCGTATAGTTACTTGCTCCGCATGCACATTTTGAAGGGAGAGATTCTGATGTGGACCGAAGAAAAACTTGATCAGCTCCTGACGGAACCGTCCGATGCGCTGGTTGCCGACATGAAAAAAATTCAGGGAGACATCATGGTGCTGGGCGCCGGCGGAAAAATGGGGCCGACGCTTTGCCTGCTGGCGAAAAATGCAGTAAAAAAGGCCGGATTGAACAAACGGGTGATCGCTGTTTCCCGTTTTTCAGACCCGATCGCGACCAAGCTGCTGACGGATAACGGCATTGAGATTATTCCCTGCGACCTGCAGGATCACGAGAAGCTGAATGCTCTGCCGGAGGTCGAAAATGTGATCTACATGGCCGGGCTGAAGTTCGGAACGACCGGAAACGAATGGAAAACGTGGGGAATGAATGCGACACTGCCCGCTTTTGTTGCGGAAAAATTCCAGAAGTCCAACATTGTCGTCTTTTCCTCGGGCAACATTTATCCCATTGTTCCGATCGCAAGCGGAGGATGCATGGAAACCGATCCGATCGGCCCGATCGGCGAGTACACCCAGAGCGTGCTTGCCCGCGAGCGTGCTTTTGAGTATGCTTCGCACAAATACGGCACCAAGGTCTTCATTTACCGCCTGAACTTTGCCGTCGATCTGCGGTACGGCGTGCTGTACGATATGGCGGAAAAGATTCTGAAGGGGGAGCCTATCTCAGTGACCACTCCGGTGCTCAACTGCATCTGGCAGGGCAGCGCCAACGAAATTGCCCTGCGCGGTCTGCTGCACGCAGCGTCGCCCTGCACGGTGATGAACGTCACAGGGCCCGAAACGGTTTCCATCCGCAGCGCTGCCCGCCAGCTGGGGGAATACCTCGGCAAGGAGCCGGTCTTCTGCGGCACCGAAGGAACGGATGCCTACCTGAACAATGCGGAGCTTGCCATGGAGGTTTTCGGTTATCCGGCCGTTCCGATCCATACGCTGATCCGCTGGCAGGCCGAATGGCTGCTCGACGGCGGCCGCGGGCTCAACAAGCCGACGCATTTCGAAGAAAGAAAAGGAAAATATTGACCGGCTTTCTACGCCGCACATAAATCATTGTTAAAGGATGGGTGTTTTTAATGAACAGACATGAAACCGCTCTGCAGATCCTTGCGCAGGGAACCGTGATCCCCGCCACCACGCTTGCGCTGGACGATAACCGTAAATTTGATGAAAAGCATCAGCGTCTTCTGACGCGTTATTATCTGGAGGCAGGCAGCGGCGGCGTTGCGACTGCCGTTCACAGCACGCAGTTTGCGATCCGTGACCCGAAGATCAACCTGTTCGAGACCGTGATCTCCACCGTCAGCGATGAGATCAGCCGTTACGAAGCGGAAACCGGCAAAGTGATCGTCAAGGTCTGCGGTGCCTGCGGGCCGACGGAGCAGGCGCTCCGCGAAGCGGAGATCGCAAAGAAGCATGGATTTGACGCCGTTCTGCTCAGCCCGGGCGGACTGAACGATCTTTCGGAGGACGAAATGATCGAGCGCACCAAGGCGGTTGCCAAAGTGATGCCCGTGATCGGCTTTTATCTGCAGCAGGCGGTGGGCGGCCGTGTGTTCAGCTATGACTACTGGGCGCGCTTTGCGGAGATCGAGAACGTTGTTGCCGTCAAATGCGCTTCCTTCAACCGCTACACCACGCAGGAAGTCGTCCGTGCGGTCACTTTTTCCTCCCGTGCCGACAAAATTGCGCTTTACACCGGCAACGACGACAACATTGTCGTTGACCTGCTGACAAAGTTCCATTATAATAAAGACGGTAAAGAATATGTAAACCATTTTCGCGGCGGTCTGCTGGGCCATTGGTCTATCTGGACGGCAAATGTGGTCAAGATGTATGAAATGCTGAAAACGGCGAAGGCGAGCGACGAACTGCTGACGCTGGCTGCGCAGGTGACGGACTGCAATTCCGCTTTCTTTGATACGGCGCACGGTTTCAGCGGCTGCATCCCCGGCATGCACGAGGTGCTCCGCCGTCAGGGCCTGATCAAGAGCATCAGCTGCCTGGATCCCGAAGAGACCCTTTCGGAGGGCCAGGCCGAAGAGATTGACCGCGTTTACAAAATGTATCCTCACCTGAACGACGACGCGTTTGTGAAGGAGTTTTTGGAACGTCATCATGAAGAAATCTGACATTACAAAACAGAAGATCCTGGAGGCTGCCGAAGCGGAGTTTTCGGAATCGGGGCTGTACGGCGCGCGGGTGGACTCCATTTCGGAGCGGGCGGGCGTCAATAAGCGCATGATCTATGCCTACTTTGTCAATAAGGAGCAGCTTTATATCACGGTGCTGACCAGCGTTTACAACCGGATGGCGCAGGAGGAAAAAAAGCTGCTGGGCTGCCGGCTTTCCTGTGAGGATATGATCCGCCGGATCATCGCCATGTATTTTGATTTTCTGTGTCACAATCCGACGTTTGTCCGGATGCTGATGTGGGAGAATCTGAATAATGCGGACTATATCAAGTCTTCCGAAGCGGGGATCGTCAAGGGATATTCGCTGAAAATGCTTTCCGATACCATTGCCCGCGGCATTTACGAAGGGGTGTTCCGTCCGGATATTGATCTGGAGAGCGTCGTGATCTCCATCAATATGTTTTGCTTTTCTTATTTTTCAAATATTCATACGATGTCCTATCTGATGCAGAAGGATCTGGAAAGTGAAGCAGCCGTTCGCCGCTACGCCGGCTATGTTACGGAAATGATCCTGCGGTTCCTGCTTCGGCCGCAGAAGTAACGGCTTCTCGCAAAACAGTCATGGTGTCAACGGCCTGATCGGTAAAGATCGGGCCGTTTTTCTATGAATCGGTCAGACAGCTGAGCAGAATGACCTTGCAGTGAACCGCAGAAGGTAGTATACTGATGGTATAAACGGAAGATTGTTACGCGCATTCCAGTCGGAACAGGAAACCATTGAAGTGGTTGCGGACGATCCCGGGATACATTAGCCGCAGCTGTTTTTGGATAATTGATTCGTGATATCCAACGTTTTCTAAAATTGCTTTCTGTGAGGCGATGTTATGCCGATTGAAAATTTTTGGTTTGCAGCAGGAAGCAGTTGGCTTCTTTCGCTGGTTTTTGCGACGGGGCTTAATAATGGGCTATCACGCAAGGAGGCCTCTTTCTCGATTTAATGGAGTTTTGAGAGGTGGACAGTATGAGGATTCAGATTAATGTTCCGCAGCACTATGATGTTGTTATAATGCTTGACTGTAAGGAACTGAGACTCAATAAAAAGAATAAGAAAATTTCCAGAACACTAAGCGCCGGAATGCACCAGTTGCAGGTGCGGCAGATCAATATGCTGGATACGTCTGTCTGGGTGCTTAATATATTGGAAATAATACTTGATTTGTTCGGCAGCATGTCTGAAAGCGGGGAGAGCAGAAAACTGGAACAAGCTGCTTGTTCCATATGCCTGAAAGAAGAAGAATCCATCTCTTTTGTGGTGCATTATGGAAATCATCAAAAAATTGAAATGGTATCAGATGATTTGGCTTGTGTAAAGCAGAATATTCCGTCCAAAGTAAAGACGACTCAGATTGAACGAAGATGGATCGTTACAAACATCATTGCAATCATCCTGCTGTTTTCAATTGCAATTGTTCCGTGTATTCTGATTTCTATAGATTCTTTTAGAAGTGATTCTGAGGCCTTGCCGGCAGCAAAAGTGTTTTTTCCCTGCTTGGCTGCCTGTTTTACTGCGATGGCTTTTCACCTCATATATAGGCGGATCAAATATAAAATGTGATTTCATCCATCAGCCGTACCGAATCTGATGATTGCATTCATGGCGAAAAGATGGAGATCATCAAACAACACCGCATTCCATCCGTACATAAAGGCATTGAGTTCTGAGAACAGAAAAAGGAGTTGGCGGAATGAAAGAATTTGAAGCGATCGGTTATCCGCTCGATCAATATCAGGATGAACCGGCGGATGTGCAGTTTCCGAAAGAAATATTTGTTAGTTTTGCCGTGTGCTCAAAAGAATGTGGCAATACCGAATTCATTGTCGACGGATCGACGCAGGTGTGTGAATATTGCGGAAAAAATATGTTTCGTACGGAGGTAAGAAAGTACCGATTAGTCGAGTAATCATACAAAAAACCACGCGATAGTCGCGTGGTTCAAAGGCTCCCTTTACACAAGGGAGGCGTTGGTGCTGCTCAAAATCGCAGATCGCACAATATACCAAAAGGTGCATAGAAGTGCGCCCTTTATCAGTTCGAGGAATTGGAATTTACTTAATCAGGTTGTCGATGGCTATGTCCTCACCGTGCTGCACTAATTCGAGGTTGGCATAATCATCAAGAATATAGAGGAAACCATAAACACCCGTTCCATTGCCTGATGAATATTTGATTTGCACAACGATCTCTTTGGCATCATCCGTTCTTGCCATTGTTGCGGTTTCTTCTATCTGCACATTTTCAAACTCTTTGAAAACCTCTGTAAACTCTGCTTTGGCAAGGTCTATTACCTTGCCGTAATCTACTGAAACGGCTTCGTGTGCCGTTGTGCTGTCAGTAGTATTGTTCTTGCAACCACACAACCCTAACATACAGACAAGTGCCAAAGTTAATGCGATTATCTTCTTCATACAATCACACTCTTTGTCAAATTCAAGTTTATCGGTCTGTTTAATCATATCATACGGCTTCAATACGTGCAAGAAAATTCCCGGCAGACATTACTCCCGGGACTGAAACGGTTCTGCGAACACCTTCCATTGCAGAGGGATATTTATTCGTGAACGCGAAAAACGGAACCGGGCGATGATCCCGATGGCCGGGACGCAATAAAACTGCGCATTCGGGGAATACTGGTTCTGCTGGTACAGGAGGTGCGGCGTTTGTCTTTCTGTGCCGGAAAATCACCCGAAGGGAACGATGCGCTTGAAGGCAAAGCGAAAAACGGAAGAAGAAATTTCGATAAAGCCGGTGATGGATCAACCGGAATCGGTCGCTGAACAGATCAACAAATACGGAACGTACAACATTCAGCCGACGGCGGATTCCGGCAACCGGTTTCCTGCGATCGCGCAGGGATTTCCGCGGAACCCGGATCAGAAAAGGGATCCGGAGTCTGAAAAAACAGAAGAAAAAGCGTAAAAACCAGCGGACAGATGCCGGAACAGGCATCCGTCCGCTGTTTTTTTGAACGGCCGGCCGGATCAGAGGCTGAGCTTCTTTTCGGCGAGCACTGCGGTTGCAAAGTAAAAACCGACGGCCAGCGTCAGATTGATCGCCAGACAGATCAGCATCAGCCCGACGGAATTGTCCAGGAAAAAGGAGAAGGAGGGGCTGCTGCTGGAGGTCATGCTGTAGGTGAACTGGAGCGCCTTATCCATCACCAGCGAGGAAGAGATCACGCTGACAACGGTGTTGATGGCGAGAAAGATCGCCGCCGAGATCAGCCAGCGGAACTTCACGTTGCCCAACAGCGTCGCGGCCAGCGTAACGGAGAAATAAATCGTGATGATCGTCACGAACCATTGGATCAGCGTGTTGAAGACAAACAGAAGGATCTTCGGAACATCATTGGGCGAGATCATGGAAATCAGCTGACCGAGCAGGTTCCCCGGTATGTCGGCGATGATCTGAAGGTTGAGCAGAGCGAGCGAGCAATAAACGATAAAGCCGACCACCAGAACAAGGAAGGAAACGATCAGCTTGCTGCCGATGATCTGGTAAGCGGTGCGCGGCGTCAGAAACGTCATATAACCGGACTTTTTGGTCAGCTCCTCGGAATAGAGCTGGACGGAATAAATCAGCAGCGCAAGCAGCGCGAACACGCCGGCGATCACAAACAGTACGCCGCCGATGCCGAACAGATCGTCATTTTCAAGCCAGTATCCCAGCAGGTATGCCGCTTCGATCAGCAGCAGTGCCGCTGCCGTGATGATATACCATGCCCGCGATTTGATCAGGTCATATTTAATCAGTTTGATCATAGGGGAAGACTCCTTTCTGTCCTCAGTCATTCGGGCGGTCGTTTTGACCGGGTGTTCCTGCTGTGCCCGTCTGCTCCGGCGCCTGCGGAGCATTCTGGTACGGCGGCTGCCCGTAAGCTCCCTGCGGCGGGTATCCCGGTGCGCCATAGGGCGGCTGCCCGTAAAATCCCTGCGGCGGATATCCCGGCGCACCGTACGGCGGCTGCCCCGGTACGTTCGGATATCCCACGGAATAAATTTCCCGATAAAGCTCGACGATGGATTTCCCGTACTGTTCGCGGATCGCTTCCGCCCGGCCGTTCAGAATGACCTGACCGTTCCGCAGCATGACCACCGTGTCGGTGATCGGTTCCAGTTCGTCGAGCAGATGGCTGGAAATAATGAACGTCCGTCCGGCGCCGGTATAGCGGATGATGGAATTGATGATCTGGTCGCGGCCGATCAGATCGATCCCGTTCAGCGGTTCGTCCAGCATGACAACTTCGGCATTGCGCGCGAGGGTGGCCGCAATTTTCAGCTTGGCCGCCATGCCCGAGGAAAGCGATTTTACCTTCATATCCATGGAAAGCTCCATGAACCGGATCAGCTCGGCATAAGCGCGGGGGTCAAAATCCTGATAAAAATCTTCATAAAAGCGGCCGACGTTGCCGATGTTCATATAGCTGTAGTAAAACGGCTCCGTTGACATATAAGCAATTTTTGCCTTCGATTCTTTGCCGATCGGCATCCCGTTGTAGCTTGCCGTTCCGTGGGTCGGCTTTACCAGACCGGCGCCGATCTTCATCAGCGTGCTTTTTCCGCTGCCGTTCGGGCCGACCAGCGCACAAAGGCATCCCGGTTCGAACTGCAGGTTCACATTGAACAGCGCCTGGCGTCCTCCGTATCCTTTTGTAATGGAATCAAATTTCAGCATAAAAACCATCCTTTCCGGTTTCCGGGTTGTTTTGTGCGGCCAGGGCCGCGGTTATGGCTGCCAGGATCTGCTCCGGAGAAAAACCGATCGCCTGCATTTCCTTCAGGAACGCCGCGGTCACCTCGGCGGACATTTCCTGCCGCAGGCGGCTGACAACGGTTTCGTCTTCCGAAACGAATGTGCCGATCCCCCGCCGGGTAAAAGAGATGCCTTCGTTTTCCAGCTCTCGGTAGATCCGCTGCACGGTGTTGGGATTGATCTTGTATTCGATCGCAAGATCCAGATTGGAAGGCAGCTTATCTCCCGGGCGAAGAAGACCGGAGGCGATCTGCGACTTGATCCTGCGCGCGACCTGCAGGTAGATCGGAATGTTGTAATCGAATTCCATTCATACACCCCTTCACGATTAGAATATTAGTACACTATTTAAATAGTATACTATTACAGAAGAGTTGTCAAGTATTTCATAAAAAAACAGCGCGAAATTTTTCGCGCTGTTCAGATCAGGAAAGAGGAGGGGTGGCAGAGGAAGCATCCGGCGGACAGCCGCCGTTCTGTTCGGCTGTTGCTCCGGCGGTCTGACCGTCCTCTGTGCCGCAGGCAGGGCTAAGGTCGTCTTCGGGGGAAATTGTTGCGTCGGTCAGCTCCGGCTCACCGGCGGCCGCGTCGGATTCCACCGCAGAGGAAACGTTTTTCGGGATCACACCGGCCAGCACGAGGGCGGCTTTTGCGCTGGCGGGGCCGATCAGCTCATAGAGAACGGAGGAGCAGAGAATAATGGTCAGAAAGGCGCTGCCCAATTCGGCGGGGAGCATCCGCTGACCCAGAAACGCCAGACCGATCGCGACGCCGGCCTGCGGGATCAGCCCAAGCCCAAGATAATTTCTTGTGTTGACCGGCGATTTTGTGATCAGGCATCCCAGAAACGCCCCGGCGTATTTTCCTGCGATCCGGATCAGGAAATAGGCGATGCCGACGACCCCGATCGTTCCGAGCGCCGCCACATTCAGGTTCATGCCGGATACGATAAAGAAAATGGAAAGCACCGGCGGAGTAAAATTATTGAGCTGACGGAACAGCTTTTTGTCGCGCGTCAGATTGATGTAAGCGGCGCCGAACACCATGCAGGAAAGCAGAGGAGAAACATTGACGGCCGCACAGATCCCGCAAAGGCCGAGCAGCATGGCGATCGCAAGGATCAGGCGGTTATCCTTGCTGCGCTGCGGGGTGAGCAGCCGGCTGAGCAAAAAGCCGCAGAGAAACCCCAAAGCGATCGCGCCGAGGTTGTATAAGATAGGGAGAATCACGTCCCAGACAGAAGCGGAACCTTTTTCGGAACCGACTGCGGCGGTAACGGCGCTGAACGCCAGCAGGCAGACGACGTCGTCCAGGGCGACCACCTGCAGCAGCGTATTCACAAATTCGCCCTTTGCATGATACTGATTGATGGTCATCATGGTGCTGGCGGGAGCCGTGGCGGTGGCGACCGCACCGAGCAGCAGGCAGAATTTCAGATCCAGCCCGAAGATCAGCAGCATGCCAAGCGTGACCAGAAGGCCGGCCAGCAGCGATTCCAGAACGGCAATGACCACAATGCGGCCGCCCGTTCGCCGGATGACCTTCTTCTTAAAAAATTTTCCTACGCCGAAGGCGATAAAAGCAAGGGCAATGTCGCTGACGAAGCTCATCCCTTCGCTGACGGCAGGAGGAATGGCCCCGAGCACATACGGGCCGATCAGAATCCCCGCCAGAATGTACCCGCTGACGTTCGGCAGGCGGAGCAGCTTGGTGATCCGGGTGACAAGAAACCCGGAAAAAAGAATTACCGCCAGCGCGATCAGGACGACGGTGCTGCTGCTGAGATCCTGATAAAAAGAATACAGCTTCACGGCAGTTTGCTCCTTTCGTTTCCGTTTGGAGGGTGAAAAAATTTCCCGCAGGAGTTTCGTTGACCGGTTGCGTTTTCTGTTCCGTTATGCTAACATTATATCGTTCAGATAATAAAGTCAAATTATATTTGATTAATGTTGTATAAAATTACGTTATAAAGGAGGATTCAGAATGATCGATCCCAAAATCGAAACGCTGCTCAAAGTCTGTGAAACAGGCAACTTTACCCGCGCGGCCGAGGAGCTTTCGCTGACGCAGCCGGCGGTCAGCCAGCACATCAAGCAGCTGGAAAAGGATCTGAACACACGCATTTTCAACCGCGGAGAAGGCGGTTTCAAGCTGACTGCGGAAGGCGAAATCGTTGTAAAATATGCCAAACGGATCAAAATGCTGTACCTGAATCTGCAGCAGAATCTGGCGGACGCCAAGCAGCATACGGCGCACCTTTCGGTCGGGCTGACCCATACGGCGGAAAGCAACCTGATGGCGGAGGTGCTCGCCAAATACTGCAACGAGCAGAATAATGTAAAGCTTACGATTCTTTCTGATACAATAAATAATCTTTATGTCAAGCTGAAAAATTATGAGATCGATCTGGCAATCGTGGAAGGAAAGCTGAACGATCCGAATCTGAACTCCGTTCTGGTGGATACCGATTGCCTGATGCTGGCGGTTTCAAACAATAATCCGCTG
The DNA here is from genome assembly GCA_029008595.1 of Bacillota bacterium. Lineage (GTDB taxonomy): Bacteria > Bacillota > Clostridia > Oscillospirales > Acutalibacteraceae > CAKXIK01. The sequence goes on along the minus strand of JAQXJH010000161.1, from coordinate 5,669 downwards.
GCCAAAAAGAGCATGGTCACGCTGAACGAGCTGAAAAAGGAGAAGATGATCCTGCGTCTGCCGAATTCCGGAACGCGGAACCTCTTTATTTCACACCTGGAAAGCAATAATGTTTCCATTGACGAGTTCAATATTATTCTGGAGGTAGACAATATTGCAACCATCAAGGATCTGATCCGCCGTGATTTCGGCGTTTCCATCCTGGCCAGAAGCGCCTGCATGGACGAGGTGCGCAAAGGCAAGCTGAAGGTGCTGCCGGTGGAAAATCTGAGCATGATCCGGGAAGTGAACATCGTTTACCACAAAGATTTTGCACATGCGGATATTCTGCATGGAATTACCCGGATATACGGCGAAATGGTGGAGAAATATGAGAGTTGATGTGCAGAAGTATTGCATATTCGGCACGAAGATGATATACTGAAACCCGTGGACTTTCTTCGGGCGGGAGGAAATCAGATGGAACACGACGGTCACCGCGAACGCCTGCGCCGCAGATATGAAGCAGAAGGGCTTGACGCATTTGAAACACACAATGTGCTCGAACTGCTGCTTTTCTATTCGATCCCGCGCAAAGATACCAACGAAATTGCGCACCGGCTGGAAGAAACCTTCGGGTCGCTTTCCGCCGTTCTGGAGGCGCCGGAGGAAGAACTGAGAAAAATTGAAGGGATCGGCCCTCAGACGGCGTCCTTTCTGCATTTTATTCCGCAGATCTGCCGAAAATACATGGAGGATGTTTCCCGGCCGCAGGGGGAGTGCATCCATTCTTCCGAGGAAGCCGGGCAATATCTTGCCGCGCGTTTTATCGGCGTGCAGGAAGAGATCGTCGTCCTGCTGCTGATCTCTGCCACCGGCAGGATCCGTTTCTGCGATACGGTCGCCCGCGGCGGCTTCAACTCCGCGGACGTCGATCTGCGCAGGCTGCTTACCCTCGGCATGAAATTCAAATCCTCGTCGGCGATTCTGGCGCACAACCACCCCAGCGGCGTTGCGCTGCCGTCTCAGGACGATCTGGAGACAACGCGGGCAATTGCCAAAGCGCTTGCCTCGGTCGGAGTCCATCTGATCGATCATATCATCGTCGCCGACGGCGACTATGTCTCTCTGGCCGACAGCGGCATTCTGGAAAATCTGCGCGAGTGACGGAGGAGACCCGAATGGATCATTTTATTTTGCATAGTGCATATCAGCCGACCGGCGACCAGCCGGAGGCGATCAGGGAACTGACGCAGGGCGTTCTCGGCGGCTGCCGGGAGCAGGCGCTGATGGGCGTCACCGGTTCCGGAAAAACCTTCACCATGGCCAATATTATTGCAAACGTCAACCGCCCGACGCTGGTGCTGGCGCACAATAAAACGCTTGCGGCGCAGCTTTGCAGCGAGTTCCGCGAATTTTTCCCCGAAAACGCCGTGGAATATTTTGTCTCCTATTATGACTACTACCAACCGGAGGCATACATCCCGACGACGGATACCTATATTGAAAAGGATTCCGCCATCAATGACGAGATCGACAAGCTGCGCCATTCGGCAACGCTGGCGCTTTCGGAGCGCCGCGACGTCATTATTGTGGCGAGCGTTTCCTGCATTTACAGCCTCGGCAACCCGATCGATTACCGCAGCATGGTCATCTCGCTGCGGCCGGGGATGCAGAAGGATCGGGACAGCCTGCTGAAAAAACTGGTGGAGCTGCAGTATGAGCGAAACGACGTCAGCCTGACAAGAAACAAGTTCCGTGTGCGCGGCGATGTTGTGGAGATCTTTCCGGCGGCGTCCGGCGAACACATTATCCGTGTGGAGTTTTTCGGCGATGAGATCGACCGGCTGAGCGAAGTGAACCCGCTGACCGGGGAGCTGGTCGCCAATCTGCGCCATGCGGCGATTTATCCTGCCTCGCATTACATTGTCCCGCAGGAAAAAATGCGCGAAGCCGTTGCGGAACTGGAACGGGAAATGGGCGAGCGGGTACGCTGGTTCCGGGAAAACGACAAGCTGATTGAGGCCCAGCGGATCGAACAGCGCACAAAATATGACATTGAGATGCTGCAGGAGATCGGCTTCTGCAAGGGGATCGAAAATTACTCCCGTGTGTTGTCGCGCCGTGCGCCGGGCAGCTCGCCCTATACGCTTCTCGATTATTTCCCGAAGGATTACCTGCTGTTCATCGACGAATCCCATGTTACGGTTCCGCAGGTGCGCGGCATGTATGCCGGGGACCGCGCCCGCAAGGAAGCGCTGGTCGATTACGGCTTCCGGCTGCCGTCCGCGTTTGATAACCGTCCGCTCAACTTTGATGAATTTTATCAGCGGGTGAATCAGGTTATTTTTGTCAGCGCGACGCCGGGCCCGTTTGAAAAAGAAAAGAGCGAGCAGATCGTGGAGCAGGTGATCCGGCCGACCGGTCTGCTCGATCCGGAGATTTCGGTCCGGCCGACCGAAGGACAGATCGACGACCTGATCTCCGAAATCAACCTCCGCAGCGCAAAGCAGCAGCGGGTGCTTGTGACCACGCTGACCAAAAAAATGGCCGAGGATCTGACAGCATATCTGGAAGGCGTCGGGATCCGCGTGCGGTACATGCACCACGATATCGATACGGTGGAGCGCATGGAGATCATCCGCGATCTGCGGCTCGGGGAATTCGACGTGCTCGTCGGGATCAATCTGCTGCGCGAAGGTCTCGATATTCCGGAGGTCTCGCTCGTTGCGATCCTGGATGCCGATAAGGAAGGCTTTCTCCGCTCCGAAACGTCGCTCATTCAGACGGTCGGCCGCGCGGCACGCAACGCGGAAGGAACGGTAATCATGTATGCCGATACGGTCACGCCGTCGATGGAAAGCGCCATCCGTGAAACGGAGCGCCGCCGCAAGCTTCAGCAGGCCTATAATCGGGAGCACGGGATCGTGCCGAAAACGATTGTGAAAAAGGTTGCCGACCTGATCGAGATCAGCAGCAAGGCAACGGACGAAAAGAGCAGAAAGAAGGGCAAAAAGCTTTCTCATGCCGAGCGCGAGGAGCTGATCGTGCAGCTGACCAAAGAAATGAAGGCCGCCGCAAAGCTGCTGGAATTCGAACATGCAGCCTATCTGCGCGACCGTATCCAGAAGCTGCGCGAAGAAGACAAGGTGCGGCTGAACGTACCGAAATAATCCGTCTGCGGAAATTCGCCGCAGGAGCAGTTTGAGTCGGAAGGACCGGTGTAATCAGGTGTCAAGCAAAAGTATTGTTGTCAAAGGTGCCCGCGAGCACAATTTAAAAAATGTCAATGTGGAGATCCCGCGCGACCGGCTCGTAGTGCTCACAGGGCTTTCCGGCTCAGGAAAATCCTCGCTGGCGTTCGATACGATCTATGCCGAAGGGCAGCGGCGCTATGTGGAATCGCTTTCCTCGTATGCGCGGATGTTTCTGGGGCAGATGGACAAGCCGGATGTCGATTCCATCGAAGGCCTTTCTCCGGCAATCTCCATTGACCAGAAAACGACGAGCAAAAACCCGCGTTCCACCGTTGGAACCGTAACGGAAATTTACGATTATCTCCGCCTGCTGTTTGCGCGCATCGGCGTGCCGCACTGCCCGGTCTGCGGCCGGGAGATCGTTCAGCAGACCGTTGACCAGATCGTGGATCAGGTGCTGGCGCTCGGAGAAGGAAAAAAGATCCAGATCCTGGCCCCGATCGTCCGCGCGCGCAAGGGAGAGCACGCAAAGGAACTGGAATCCGCGCGCCGGGCCGGCTACGTCCGTGTCCGCGCGGATGGGATCCTGTACGATCTTTCGGAACCCGTCAAGCTGGAAAAAAACAAAAAGCATACGATCGAGATCGTGGTGGACCGGCTGGTGGTCAGGCAGGATATCCGGTCGCGGCTGGCAGATTCGGTGGAAACGGCGTCCGGGCTGAGCGGCGGCCTGACTGTTGTCAGCGTGGTGGACGGCGAGGATCTGATGTTTTCCCAGAGCTACGCCTGTCCGGATCACGGCATCAGCGTCGACGAGCTGACGCCGCGAATGTTTTCGTTCAATAATCCGTTCGGAGCCTGTCCGAAATGCACCGGCCTCGGCGTTTTTATGCGCGTCGATCCCGATCTGGTGATTCCGGACAAATCGCTTTCCCTGCGGGCAGGCGCGGTGAAGGCGAGCGGCTGGTATTATGCAGACGGCACCTCCATTGCAGCCATGTATTACGAAGCGCTTGCGAAGCATTACAATTTTTCCATGGATACGCCGGTCGGCGAACTGCCGGAGCAGATCCTCAACATTCTGCTCTACGGCACAAACGGCGAACGGATCAAGCTGGTGCGCCGCAATGAATACGGCAGCGGTTCGTATATGACGGAATTTGAGGGGATCGTCAACAATCTGGAACGCCGGTTCCGGGAAACGCAGAGCAACTGGATGAAGGAAGAGATCGAAGCCTATATGAGCGCCATTCCGTGCAGCGAATGCCGCGGAAAACGCCTGAATCCTGTCAGCCTTGCCGTAACGGTCGGCGGGATCAATATCAGCGAGTTCTGTGATAAAACCGTTTCTGCCGCGCTCGATTTCGTCAATACGCTGGAGCTGACACAGCGGGAACACATGATCGCCGATCTGATCCTGAAGGAGATCCGCAGCAGGCTGGCATTTCTGAAAAACGTCGGGCTGGACTATCTGACGCTTTCCCGCGCGGCGGCCACGCTTTCCGGCGGAGAAAGCCAGCGCATCCGTCTGGCGACGCAGATCGGTTCTTCGCTGATGGGCGTCATCTATATTCTGGATGAACCGAGCATCGGGCTGCACCAGCGCGATAATGACAAGCTGCTTGCAACGCTCAAGCGTCTGCGAGATATCGGCAATACCGTGCTGGTGGTGGAGCATGACGAAGATACGATGCGCGCCGCCGACACGATCATCGACGTCGGCCCCGGGGCGGGGATCCACGGCGGGGAGATCGTCTGCACCGGCCCTGCGAGCGAGATCATGAAGTGCCCGCGTTCGGTTACGGGCCAATACCTGAGCGGCAAAAAGAAGATCGAAGTCCCGCAGAACCGCCGCAAGGGCAATGGCAAAAAGCTGACGGTGGTCGGCGCGCAGCAGAATAACCTGAAAAACATTACGGTCGATTTTCCGCTGGGAATGTTCGTCTGCGTCACGGGAGTTTCCGGTTCGGGAAAATCCTCGCTGGTCAACGAGATCCTGAACAAGCGGCTTTCCGCGGAGCTGAACGGTGCAAAATCGCGTCCCGGCAAGCACCGGGAGATCCGCGGGATCCGGGAGCTGGACAAGGTCATCAATATCACGCAGGCCCCGATCGGCCGGACGCCGCGCTCCAACCCCGCAACGTATACCGGCGTCTTCAACGATATCCGCGAGCTGTACGCTTCCACGCAGGACGCAAAGCTGCGCGGCTATAACGCAAGCCGCTTTTCGTTCAATGTAAAGGGCGGACGCTGCGAAGCGTGCGAAGGCGACGGCATCAAAAAGATCGAGATGCACTTTCTTTCCGATGTTTACGTTCCGTGCGAGGTCTGCGACGGCAAGCGCTACAACCGCGAAACGCTGGAGATCAAGTACAAGGGCAAAAGCATTTACGATGTGCTGGAAATGACGGTGGAAGAGGGGCTTGAGTTCTTTTCCAATGTGCCGAAGATCCAGCGGAAGCTGCAGACGCTCTGCGAGGTCGGCCTCGGATA
>JAQXJH010000160.1 GCA_029008595.1 Bacillota bacterium | reverse complement strand
GGTTCAATTCCTGTTATCCGCACCAGCAAAAGGCACTTGCTTTGGCAGGTGCCTTTTCGTTTTATCCGCTCTGCGCGGCAAAAAATTCGTCATCTTCGGGTCTTTGCCGGCCCATTTCAGGAAAGTCGGGAGGATAATTATGGATTCCATGCAGGCGGTCTGTCTGAATCATATGAAACAGAGCATTCTGGGGGGAAAAGCCGGATACCTCATGCGGCGGGCGCGGCCGGAGGATGCGGAATGCTACTATCTGCAGAACTATTGCCCGCTGGACAGGGAGACCGCGAGACTGACAGGCTGCAAAGAAGCCTTCACCAGAGAAGAGGTTCTGCAATTTTTTTCAGACAGTCTGGAGGATCCGGAAAGGGCCTTCTTCCTGATCATCGCGCCGGACGGCCGGATCGCGGGGGAGTGCGTGATCAATGAGATCAACCGGAAGCTGCGGTGCGCAAACTTTCGCATTGCAATTTTTCATCCGCAGGACAGGGGAAGAGGGATCGGGCTTTGGGCGGTAAAGCTGACCAGGGATTATGCATTTGAACAGCTGCGTCTGCACCGTTTGGAGCTGGATGTTTACTCGTTCAATCCCCGCGCGGAAAAGACTTATCTGAAAGCCGGATTCAAGCGGGAAGGCGTTCTGCGCCATGCAGTCATGGACGGCGGTCAATACGCCGATGTGATCCTGATGGCGATTCTGGAGGACGAGTGGAAAAAGGAAGCGCCGGACGAAGCGGCAGGTACGGAACGGGAATTCCCGGATGACTGATAAGGAGGAAACCGGATGTTGGAAAACGGCAGTTGGATCTGGTCGGAAAGCCCGGCAGCAGCAGATTCTTACGCGGAATTTTACGATACATTTTTCTACCGTCAGGGAAAGGCCGAGCTTGAGATCTCGTGCGACAGCAACTATGCGGTCTATCTCAACGGAACGCTGGCGGCCTTTGGCCAGTATGCGGATTTTGAGCATTACAAGGTTGCGGATCGGATCGATCTTACGCCGATGTGCCGAAAAGGAAAAAATGATTTTGCCGTGGTGGTGTGGTATTACGGAGTGGGAAGCAGCACCTACTGCGTCGGCAAAGCGGGACTGATCTTTCAGATCAGCGGGGAACAGGGAACGCTGCTGGGCAGCGGCGCGCAGACCGCCTGCCGGCGCAGCAGGGCGTACCGTTCCGGTGCAGAAAAAAAGATCACCTGGCAGCTCGGCTTCAGCTTCTGCTACGATGCTTCTGCCGAAGACGGCTGGATGACCGGCGGGGGAACAGGCTTTGCCCCGGCCGTCCCCGTGGAAAAGAGCAGGCAGCTGCACCTGCGCCCGAACCGCCGGCTGGAGCTGCGGAACCGGGTGGATTCCCGGCTGGTCGGGCAAACGGGACAAACGGGCTTTTTGTTTGATCTGCAGCAGGAACAGGCGGGCTTTCTTGAGCTGGAGCTGAATTCCCCCGTGCGGCAGAAGCTCGTCATTGCGTACGGCGAGCATCTGCGGGACGGCCATGTTGCCCGCAGGATCGGCGAGCGGGATTTCAGCGTGGAATATATCTGCAGGCCGGGGCAAAACTGTTATATGAATCCGTTCCGCCGGCTGGGATGCCGTTATCTGGAGGTTTTCTGCGAAGAACCGATCGAAATTTCCTATCTGGGGATCAGACCCACCATGTATCCGCTCCGGCGCACGGAGTTTACGCCGTCGGATCCGCTGGACAGCCGGATCTATCAGATCTGCGTCCGTTCGCTGGAACTTTGCCTGCACGAGCATTATGAGGATTGTCCGTGGCGGGAACAGGCGTTTTACACGATGGACAGCCGGAACCAGATGCTGTGCGGATATATCGCGTTTCAGGAATACCGCGCTGCCCGCGCAGGGCTTCAGCTTTTCGCACAGGACAGGACCGACGACCGCCTGCTTTCCATCTGCTGCCCAAAGGATCAGGGACTCTGCATCCCGTCTTTTTCGCTGCATTATTTCACTGCGGTGGACGAATACACGTGCTGGTCTGCCGATCTTTCTCTGGCGCAGGAGGTATACGGGAAGCTTTGCTCGATCCTGCAGGCTTTTCTGGAGCGCATGGAAGACGGTCTGGTTCCGCCGTTCCGGGGAAAGAATTACTGGAACTTTTACGAGTGGCGCACAGGAATGGACGGAAGATCCGGACAGCCGGATGAACCGGATCTGATCCTGAATGCTCTGCTGGTGCTTGCGCTGGAGCATATGGAGTCCGTTTCTGCCGTTCTGCAGAAAAGCAGCGCCGGATACGGCGAACAGGCCCGCCGCCTGCGCAGGAAGATCCGCCGGACATTCTTCCGGGAACAGACGGGGCTGTACTCAAACTTTATCCGCACCGATCTGTTTTCGGAGCTTGGCAACGCGCTGGCGGTGCTGTGCGGAGCCTCCTGCGGGGAAGAAGCCCGTCAGATCGCGCAGAAGATCATGCGCGGCGATCCGGAACTGCTGCCTGCGACGCTGAGCATGAACGGATTTGTGTTCGACGCGCTGCTTCAGGCAGACCGTTCCGCCGCCCGCCCGTTTATCCTTGCGCGGATCCGCCGTCAGTATCAGAAGATGCTGGATTGCGGCGCAACGACCGCATGGGAGGATGAGGAAGGCGCCGAAGCGTTCGACGGCGCAGGAAGCCTCTGCCACGGGTGGAGCGCCCTGCCGGTTTACTATTATCATTTGTTTGCCGCGGAGGATGCGGCAGCCCATTCCGCGCCGCAGTCCCTGTCTTGACACTGTTTTTTTCATATGCTATACTTTGTCCAAAGGACAATTCTCCGGCGGATCCGGAAGAATTGTCCTCTTGCATATGACCGGAAAACGCTCCGCGCCGTTTGAGGAAAAGCCGGAGTGTGCCCGGCGCAAAAGGCCGGATAAACAGAGGAGGAAAGGGCAATGGACAAAATTTCGGTGATCGTTCCGTGTTTTAATGAAGAGGAATCCATTCCGCTGTTTTATCAGGAAATGGAGCGGGTCGCCGCGCAGATGAGCGGGATTGCGCTGGAATATCTGTTTGTTGACGACGGCTCCCGGGACGGAACGCTGGAAGTTCTTCGCCGGCTGAACCGGCAGGATCCGCGGGTAAAATACGTTTCGTTTTCCCGCAATTTCGGCAAGGAATCGGCCATTTATGCAGGCTTATCCAATGCAGCGGGCGATCTGCTCGTTGTGATGGACGCCGATCTTCAGGATCCGCCCTCCCTTTTGCCGGAGATGTACCGCGCCATCCGGGAAGAGGGCTACGATTCCGCAGCGACCCGGCGCGTTACCAGAAAAGGCGAACCGCCGATCCGATCCTTTTTTGCCCGCCGGTTTTATGCGCTGATGAACCGTATTTCGGATATTGAACTGAAGGACGGCGCGCGGGATTACCGCCTGATGACCCGCCAGTATGCGGATGCGCTGCTGAGCCTGTCGGAATACAACCGTTTTTCCAAAGGCCTTTACGGCTGGGTAGGCTTCAAAACCAAGTGGATCGAATTTGAAAACGTAGAACGCGCGGCAGGAGAGACCAAATGGTCCTTCTGGAAGCTGTTCAAATATTCGTTGGACGGTATCGTTGCGTTTTCGTCCACGCCGCTGTACCTTGCGTCCTTCTGCGGCGTCTTCATGTGCTGTGTGGCGGTGCTGGCGATCATCTGGATCATCATCCGCCAGCTGGCATTCGGCGGCTCTGCTTACGGATGGCCGTCCATGGCGTGCATTGTGCTGCTGATCGGCGGGCTGCTGATGCTCAGCGTCGGCATTCTGGGGCTTTATCTTTCCAAGACCTATCTGGAAGTCAAACGGCGCCCCATTTATATCTGCCGCGAAAAGCAGGTCAATCAACGGCGCGGCAGCGAAATTTCCTCTGCGGAACATGCAGAAGAGGAAAAAGCTCAAAACGATTGACGGAACGTGAAACGGGATGACGGAACAGCAGATCCGGAACGATTCTGAACGTACCGACGGCGGAACAGAGCCGGTGCATGAGGGCTTTCATCAGGATGATCCGTCCCGCTTCGCCGGAGAATGGTTTTCGTGGTCAAACGCCATGTTTGCGGAATTTGTTCTTTCCGTCTGCGGTCTGGAGGTTCAGGCCGGCTGGCCGTTTCCGGATAAAAAGCAAAGCACTGCAGAACACCGGGTCTGCAGTGCTTTTTTCGTGATCGGTCTGCCGGAAACGCCGGCAGTCATCGATTCAGAGGAGCGGCGGAAAAAAGAAGCTTATCGTTTCGGATCAAAGCCGGGGTTGAAAGCGTAAAAGTTTTTGGAATCCAGCTTGTCGGTGGTCAG
>JAQXJH010000159.1 GCA_029008595.1 Bacillota bacterium | reverse complement strand
ATCGCCGCGCCGCCGAACTGCGACAGCAGGCGTGCCGCCGCCCTGCTGCTGGAATCAAACACCGGCAGCAGGCACGGCCGGATCCCGTCCGTTTGTGCAGGCAGCTCGCTGCCGAGCACCAGTACCGCCGGCAGAGCCTGTACGCGCGGCAGCCGCGGCACGGAATAAACGACCAGCTTCTGCTCTTCTTCTCCGCGCTGCCAGACAGCGTCTTCACCGAAATAGCGTACATCGGCATACCGGGAAAACGAGCCTGCTATCCTGCGTTCCGACGCGCTGCATCCGCACAAAATGACCGTTTTCATTCCGCTTTTTCCTTCCTCCCGCCGCGGCACGCGCCTGCCGCCTAATCTTTCAATTCTGTCACAAACCGCTTCAACGATTGCAATTTTTTCGTTTTGCGGGTATGATACACGATAGGGTTCTGCCGTTCCCGGCCATCAGGAATAGTCCTCCAGCACCGACGCAAGCTCCTCCGCCGTCATCACCGGGATCCCATCACGCAGCAGCAGCCTGTCCTGCTCGGGCAGAACGCTCAGCGGCGTTTCGAGCACCTGCATCGGTGTTTCTTCCCCAAAGCGGAACACCGCTACGCTGCCCTCAAATTCTTTCACCAGATAGACCGGTCCGGCTGATTCTGCCGACGGCGCCGGACTTTGCCGCAGCGGAATGTCCGGCGCGCCGGAGGAAACCGGAACCGAGGGCGCCGGCTGTACCGCTGTTCTGCGTGAATTTTTAATTTCAGGTACCACCCAAAGCGTGACCGCCAGACATACGGCAACCGAACAGCACGCCGCGATCAACCATTTTTTCAGCATGAGATCTCATTCCTTTCCCTTGACGGATCCGGGAATTTTCTGCTTTGCCCGGCCGTTTTCCGCCTTTTTCAGCGTATGGATTCTTTTTATCCTTATTGTGGTGAAAAACACGGCAGATTATGCAAAAGAACCGCTGCGCGGCTTTTTCTTTTGCCGGACTTCCTCTTTTTCTCAGAAAAATTTGATTGGTTTACTTTTTATATGCAGATGTGGTATAATAATCTTATTCTGCTTCATTGCATGAGCGAATCTGTTTGTCTGCACGTTCGCGCCCGGGCATGCTTTTCGGGCACACAAATGATATCTGTTTTCGCAAAGGGGGCGAATTTCTGCCATGCAGAAAAAAGTTGAACATTCAACCGATGTTTCTCACATGAACGAGCCGCAGTCTCAGCGGGGCGCCTTTGGAGTTGCCAGCCGCGTTTTCCGCGTTTTCTGGAAAGGCTTCTGGAGCATCGTCCTGATTGGGATCATTACCGGGGTCATCGTCGGGATCGCCATGCTTGCTTATGTTTTTACGCTGCGGGATTCCAGAGCCGACATCAACCTCAAAACCTTTCAGCAGCCGCAGACCAGCTATGTTTACGAGCAGGATGAGGAAGGCAGCTGGATCGAAACAACGCAGCTGCGCGGTGAGCGGAATACCAAATGGGTCAACCTGAACCAGATTCCGGACAACCTGAAAAACGCCGTGATCTCGACAGAGGACAAACGCTTCTGGGATCACAACGGCGTCGACTGGAACCGTACGGCCTATGCTGTGCTGAATCTGTTCTTCCACATGAGCTCCGGCAAGGCGGGAGGATCGACGATCACGCAGCAGCTAATCAAAAACGTGACCGGAAATAACGAGGTCAGCATTGAACGAAAGCTGAAAGAAATTTTTCAGGCGCTGAATCTGGAAAAGGAATACACCAAAGATGAGATTCTGGAATATTACCTGAATATTATACCGCTTGGAAACGGCGCTTACGGCGTGCAGGCGGCGGCGGAAACCTACTTCAACAAGGATGTCTCCGAGCTTTCGCTGCTGGAATGTGCCGCCATCGCCGGGATCACGCAGAATCCTTCGCGCTACAATCCGATCTATAATCCGAAAAACAACAAGCAGCGCCGCCAGGATGTCCTGTATAATATGTATGACCAGGAGTTCATCACCGAAAGCCAATACAAGGCGCTGAAGAATCAGGAACTGGTGCTGGATACGAGCAGCAGTGCAACGTCCAGTGCAACTGCCACGGTTGACTGGTATACGGATCTTGTCCGCGAGGACGTGATCGACGACCTGATGGAGGTCAAAGGCTGGTCTGAGCAGACCGCCACACAGGTGCTGTATCAGGGCGGACTGAAGATCTATTCCGCCAAGGACCGGGAAATGCAGGCGCTTTGTGAAGACGCCTATATTACCAACGCGGCTACGCTGATTGAACCGTATCCGAACCTGCAGTCCGGCATTTTCGTCATGGATTACGAGGGACGCGTTCTGGCGACGGTGGGCGCAAGAGGCGAAAAAAAGGGCAACCGTCTTTTCTCCTATGCGGTTGACGCACAGCGTCAGCCGGGTTCCTCCATCAAGCCGCTTTCCGCTTATTCGCCCGCGCTGGAATACGGCCTGCTGGATTGGTCGACCATTGTGCAGGATGAACCCGTCACGCTCAACAACGGCAACAAATATCCGATCAACTCCTACGGCAACTACCGCGGCGACATCACCGTGCAGAAGGCGCTTGAAATTTCCTCCAACTGCGCCGCCGTCCGCACCGCGAACCTTGTCGGCCTGCAGCGCTGCTTCGATTTTCTGAAAAACAATTTCCACATCTCCACGATCTATCAGCAATATACCACCTCCACCGGCGCGGTTCTGACCGACGTCACCATGTCCTCCATGGGCACCGGCGGCACCATTACCGGCACCACTGCGCGCGAAATGGCCGCGGCTTACGCAACCTTTGGCAACGAGGGCAAATATTATGAGCCTTATTCCTATTATTATGTGACGGATTCCGACGGCAAGATCCTGCTGGATAACCGCGACAATACGTATACGCAGGCGATCTCCACCGCAACGGCCGGCGTGATGAACAAGCTGCTGCAGGCGATCGTTACCGGAAACGAAGGAACCGCCAAATACGCGCGGATCTCCGGCTGGGAATGCTTCGGCAAAACCGGTACCACCAACGATTTCAAGGACCGCTGGTTCATCGGCGGCAACCCGTACTGCGTCGCCGCTGTCTGGGTCGGCTACAAAACGCCGGCCAAGATCGCAGGCAGCCACTGGGCTGTGCCGATCTGGACCGGTATTATGAAACAATACCTTGCCGATAAGCCGAAAAAAATCTTTACGGTGCCCGATACCATTCAGCAGCGCTATTACTGCCTGGAATCAGGAGGATTTGCCACCACGGAATGCACTGATGTGGCGCTCGGCTGGTTCAAGAAGGATACCTGCGTACAGCCGTGCGATATTCATGAAGGAATCGTGATCCGTCCCGGCCAGATCTGGACGCCGCCGGAAAGCAAACCCGAAACCAGTTCGGAGGAAGAGGAAACTTCCTCTCAGACTCCGGAATCCTCCTCTTCTGCACCGGCTTCTTCTGCACCGGTCTCCTCTGCACCGGTCTCCTCGCCTGCGCCGTCTTCCCAGCCGGTTGAGACCCCTTCTTTCCCTTCCGTTTCTTCCTGGCCTTCTTTCCAGACATCTTCGCAAGAAGACGGCTGATCCTGTTCTGTACACCGTGCCGTTGACGGAATGTTTTGCACCCGGCAGCGGCACGGCTGTTTTCTTCCTGCGGAAAACGGACATTTGTATGGTATTTTTTTGCGGCCGCGTCTTTTTCGGGATATAATATACAAAAAGCGGTTCCGCAATGTCTTTTTCACAAAAGCATTCGTTTCTCTGCGAAAAACATCAGGATTGTTTTTTCTCATAAATCAAAGAAAACAAAAGAAAACAGCCGGGATTCCAAGCTTTTGACCGTTATATCCGCTTATTTCAGAAATACTTCGGAATTTATCCGAATTTGGTCAGAATTCACGTTTGAGAATCTTTTCGATGCATGGTATAGTGTACTTCAACACAATACATTCGTATTCAGGTGGTGGACTTTTCATGAAGGATGCCTCGTTTCTGCTGGTTTCTTCCTCTGCTCTGCCCGAAATTTTTCTGAAGGTCGTAGAAGCGAAAAAGCTTCTTTCCACCGGCCAGGCTCATTCTGCTGCCGAAGCGACCCGCCTGGTCGGTATTTCCCGCAGCGCGTTCTACAAATATAAGGATTGCGTTTACGCTTACAGCGATGCGCCCGCCTCCCATATCATCTCCGTCCACGCGATCCTGCGCGATAAACCGGGAGTATTAATGTCGCTGATTTCAACATTCTATAATGCAGGAGCCAATATTCTGACGGTCAATCAGAATATTCCGATCGCCGGCGCGGCGCTGGTCGCGGTTTCCTGTGATGTGCAGAATCTTGACATCTCCGTTTCACAGCTGCTCGACCGGCTGCGGAATATTGAAGGTGTCGACACGATTGAAAGCATCTCCGGCAATTGACGTTCGGCGCCGGTGGCAAAACTTTGATCTTTGATCTGTGGATTTTTATTTTGGAAAGGATGTCTTTGTTCATGATTCAGGTTGCCGTAATGGGACACGGTGTCGTCGGGTCCGGTGTAGTGGAGGTTCTTTTGTCGCACCACGACAGCATTGCAAAACGCGCCAAAGAAGAAATCAACGTAAAATATATTCTCGATCTCCGCGATTTTCCGGGACTTCCTTATTCGGAAAAGTTCACGAAGGACTTTGAGGTGATCGCAAGCGACCCGGAGATCCGGATCGTTGTGGAAGTGATGGGCGGCGTTCACCCGGCGTTTGAGTTTGTTTCGCGCTGCCTCGCCCAGGGCAAAAGCGTCGTTACCTCCAACAAGGAACTTGTGGCCGAAAAAGGCGCCGAGCTTTTGCAGCTGGCGGAACAGCATAATGCGAATTTCCTCTTTGAAGCCAGCGTCGGCGGCGGAATTCCGATCATCCGGCCGATGGTGCAGTGTCTGGCGGCAAACGAAGTGAAACAGATCGCCGGTATTTTAAACGGAACCACAAATTTCATTCTGACGAAAATGATCCGGGAGCAGATGTCGTTCGAAGATGCACTGGCCCTTGCACAGAAGCTCGGTTATGCGGAACGCAATCCCGCCGCCGATATTGAGGGGCACGACACCTGCCGCAAGATCTGCATTCTTGCTTCGCTCGCCTTTGGACGCCACGTTTATCCGCGCCAGGTACACACCGAAGGGATCACCGGCGTTTCTCTGGCGGATGTTGAGTACGCCGACGGATTCGGCTGCGCAGTCAAGCTGCTCGGCTGCACACACCGTACGGACGACGGAACCGTTTATGTGATGACCGCTCCGTACCTGATCCCGCGCGAAAGCCAGCTGGCCGGCGTTGACGACGTATTCAACGCGATTATGGTGGAAGGCGATGAAACGGGCGATGTGCTGTTTTACGGCAAAGGCGCAGGCAAGTACCCCACCGCCAGCGCTGTGGTAGCCGATGTGATCGACTGCGCAAAGCATCTGGAAGCGCGCAAGTATCTGAGCTGGGCCGACGGCGGCGACGGTGTTGTTGCCGATTACCGCAAGACCGCTGTAAGAAAGTATTTCCGTGTCTGTGCTTCTTCCTCTGCGGAAGCCGCGGCAGCCGCAGAAAAGGTATTCGGCACAGTGACGTTCCTGAGCCGCGCGGATGCGCCTGCCGGTGAGATCGCCTTCGTAACGTCCGCCGCGGAAACCGAAGAGGCGCTGGATCAGAAATGCGCGGAGCTTGCCGGGGCAGGCTGCACCGTTGCAAGCCAGATTCGCCTTGCCGATTTTGAAGCATCCCATATTTAAAGGAAGGGTCTTACTTTCATGATTCGTATTCAGGTCCCTGCAACAAGCGCCAATCTTGGTTCCGGATTTGATTCGCTCGGCATTGCACTCACGCTTTACAATCAGATCTGGATGGAAGAAGAAGACGGCATTTTCATCTCCTCGCGCGACGGTCTGGACGTTCCCACCGGAGAAGATAATCTGATCTATTGGGCCGCCAAGCAGCTTTACAACGAATGCGGCGCAAAACTGCCCGGCCTCCGGATCGAGCAGCAGAGCGACATCCCGATGACGCGCGGCCTGGGCAGCAGCTCCGCCTGCATTGTCGCCGGTCTGCTCGGCGCCAACCGGCTGCTCGGCAATCCGTTCGACCGGCACGAGATCGTCAATCTTGCCAACCGGCTGGAAGGCCACCCCGACAACACCACCCCTGCCGTGCTGGGCGGTCTGGTGGCGTCCGCCGTGGAAAACCGCCGCGTTTACAGCGTCAGCGTCCCGGTTGCGCCGAAGATCCGTTTTGCGGTGCTGATTCCGCCGTTCGAATTGAAGACCGAGGTTGCCCGTGGTGTTCTTCCGCAGGAGGTCTCCCGCCAGAACGCGGTGTATAATCTTTCCCGCTCTGCGCTGATCACTGCATCGCTGTTTTCCGGTTCGCTGGAAAATCTGCGCGTTGCCGTGCAGGATACGCTGCATCAGCCGTACCGCGCGCATTTTATCCCCGGTATGGAGCAGGTGTTCCGCATTACTTACGAGCTTGGTTCCTACGGAACGTACATCAGCGGCGCCGGACCGTCGATCATCGCCATCATCGGCGATGAGGTTTCTCAGGACTTTGAGAATTATGCGGTCACGCGGCTGGAGGAAAAGGGGATCTCGGGCTGGCAGCTGAAAATTCTGAAAAGTGACAGTCACGGTGCAGCCGTTTTTCTGGACTGACCCGTTTGGTGTATAGATTTGATTTTTGGAGGGAACTAATGTATGAGTCTGATTGTTCAAAAGTTCGGCGGAACCTCGGTCGCCAACGCGGAACGCGTGTTTAATGTGGCACGCATTGTTACCGACACCTATAAAAAGGGAAACGATGTAGTTGTCGTCGTCTCTGCACAGGGAGATACCACCGACGATCTGATCGACAAAGCCAATGAGATCAATCCGAACGCGTCGCGGCGCGAAATGGATATGCTGCTGGCTTCCGGCGAACAGATCTCCATTGCCCTGCTTGCGATGGCGATTCAGAAGCTGGGCTTCCCGGTTGTTTCGCTGCTCGGCTGGCAGGCAGGATTCAAAACGAACTCCACCTACAGCGCCGCCCGCATCAAGCGCGTGGAGACCGACCGGCTGAAGGCCGAGCTGGATAAGCATAATATCGTCGTCGTCGCCGGTTTTCAGGGCGTTAACCAGTACGGCGACATGACGACGCTTGGCCGCGGCGGCAGCGATACCAGCGCCGTTGCCATTGCAGCCGCCATGAAGGCAGACAAATGCCAGATCTACACCGACGTGGACGGCGTTTACACCGCCGACCCGCGCAAGGTTCCGACCGCAACCAAGCTGGATGCGATCTCCTACGACGAAATGCTGGAGCTTGCAACGCTGGGCGCACAAGTGCTCAATAACCGCTCTGTAGAAATGGCAAAAAAATATAGCGTCGAGCTGGAGGTGCTTTCCAGCCTGACCAATGTTCCCGGCACAATTGTGAAGGAGGCTACCAGAATGGAAAAAATGTTGATCAGCGGAGTTGCAAAAGATACGAATGTTGCGCGGATTTCGGTCATCGGTGTTCCCGATGAGCCGGGCACCGCATTCAAGCTGTTTTCCCGTCTTTCGGCCAAGGACATCAATGTGGATATTATTCTGCAGTCGGTCGGCCGCGACGGCACAAAGGATATCACCTTTACCGTGGCTGCCGGTTATCTGAAGGACGCTCTGGCGATCCTGAACGACACGTTCGACAGCGCACAGGTGATCTACGATGAAGACGTCGCCAAGGTCTCCATCGTCGGCGCCGGAATGGAAACCCACGCGGGCGTTGCCAGCAAGATGTTTGAGGCTCTTTACAGCGCACAGATCAACATTCAGATGATCGCGACCAGCGAGATCAAGGTTTCCGTTCTGATCGCACGCGAAGATGCCGACCGCGCCGTCCGCGCGATCCACAACGCTTTCTTCCCCGAAAACTGACCTTTCCGGAGAAGCCTTACGCCAGACGTACTTCAACCGGTGCGTCCGGCGTTTTTTTATAACAACGCTCTTTGATTAAACCGGCGAAACAGAGCGCCGTAAAGTGAGGTGTGCCATGAATCCCGAGGGCTTTGCACGGGGCGCCGCTGCATCCGTCACCGGAAAAAACGGCTATGTTTCATTTCTTCGTTTTTTCCCCGAACAGCGGCAGGCCGTTGAACAGAACGCCATGTGGCGCGCGATGACGGATTCTGCTGCCGGCGTCGTTCTGCGGTTCCGCACCGACGGCAGCCGGATCACCCTGCGCTGCCGCCCGCACAACGTTCTGAAGCTTTTTTTGCCGGTCGCAAAACAGGTGCGTCCTGCCGACAAAAAACAGGCGAAAGAAAATATGAAGCGCATGTTCGGCGGCGGAAATCACGGACACGCAAAGGTGGACGGCATCGATTTTCTGCTGGACGGCCGGCTGATAAAATCGGTGCTGCCGCGCCGGACGACGCTGCGCTTTTCCTTTCCGAACCCGCAGCACCGCCTGCACGAAGTCCAGATCTCCCTGCCGCTGATTGTGGGCTGCGGGTTTGCCGGGCTGCGCTCCAACGGTTCGCTGGAGCCTGCCGCCGAACGGCCGCAGATCCTCTGTCTTGGGGATTCGATCACGCAGGGCTTTGTGGCCGGATGGCCGAGCAAATGCTATACGGCACTCCTGGCCGATGCGCTGAACGCCGACGTGCTGAACCAGGGGATCGGCGGCCACATTTTTCACCCCGAAAGCCTGAACGGACTGGAGCAGCTCCCCTTCCGCCCCGCGTGCATTACGGTGGCATACGGCACCAACGACTGGCACGACTGTGCCTCCGTCGATACGATCCGCACCAACGCTTCGGCTTATCTTGCCCGCCTGCACGGACTTTTTCCCGAAACACCGGTTTATGTTATCAGCCCGCTCTGGCGCGCGGACTGCGGGCAGCTGCCTGCTCACGGCGCGCCGCTGTCCGTGATCCGGCAGATCCTGCAGCAGGAGGTACAGAAATACGGCCATATGACTCTGATCGACGGCGACACCCTGATCGATCACAGGACAGAGCTGTTTGAAGACGGTTTTCTGCACCCGAACCGGCAGGGCTTTGCGCAGATGACAAAGCGCCTGCTTGCTGTGATCCGCCTTCCCGGCGCGGAGAAAGGCTCCTCCGGGCCGCAATAAGCCATGGCGCTGTTCCGGGCGAGGAACGGTCTGCGAAAAAAAAGGTACACATTCAAAACGGCCCGCCGTCTGCAGCACACAGACAGCGGGCCGTTTTCAGTTGCCGGGGTATTGGAAGCGTTTCGGATCAGTCGTTCCTGCCGACTTCAAAGTTCACCGAGGTATCGCCCTTGTGATCCTTGCCGAATTCGTAATCCTTGCCGGGGAGAACCGCATTGAGGATGATGCCGACCAAAGCCGCGACCGCAATGCCGGAAAGGCTGGCAAAGCCGATGGAAAGCGCATCGTTTGCACCGTATTTGATGCCGATGGCCAGCACAAGGATCAGCGCCGCAATAATGACGTTGCGGGACTTGGTGAAGTCGACCTGATTTTCCACCACATTGCGCACACCGACCGCAGAGATCATTCCGTACAGAACCAGTGAGACGCCGCCGATGGTCGCCGTCGGCATGCAGTTGATCAGCGCGACAAACTTCGGGCAGAAGGAGAACAGAATAGCGATATAGGCCGCGATGCGGATCACACGCGGATCATACACCTTGGTCAGGTTCAGAACACCGGTGTTCTCGCCGTATGTTGTATTGGCGGGAGCGCCGAACAGGGAAGCCAGGATCGTGGCGAAGCCGTCGCCCATCAGGGTGCGGTGCAGACCGGGATCCTGCAGATAATTTTCACCGACACTGGAGGAGATGGCGCACATGTCACCGATATGCTCCACCATGGTAGCCAGAGCGATCGGCATGATGGTAATAATGGAGCTGATCAGCAGGCTGCTGTTGAAGCCGCTGCCGAAAATGGAAAGGCCGGTATCGCCCCACTGGAACGGCAGGCCGATCCATGCTGCCTCCTGCAGCTTCTGAATCTTTTCCGGATCCAGCAGCTGCGCTGCACCGGTTGCGTTCAGAATCGCCGCAACAGCATAGGAACCGACCACACCCAGCAGGATCGGAACGATCTTCACCATTCCTTTGCCCCAGATGTTGCAGACAACAACAATGGCGATGGCCAGCAGCGCGATCCACCAGTTGGCGGAACAATTGCTGATTGCCGAGCCGGAAAGCGTCAGACCGATGGCAATGATGATCGGCCCGGTAACGATCGGCGGGAAGAATTTCATGACGCGGTTGACGCCGAACAGCTTGAACAGCGCCGCGAGAACGAAATAGAGCAGCCCGGCCGCAACGACGCCCATGCAGGCGTACGGAAGCGACTGCTGTTCACTGAGACCGTACTGCGCTCCCAGCGTTTTCACCGTAGCGTAGCCGCCGAGGAACGCAAACGAGGAGCCGAGGAAGGCAGGAACCTTTCCTTTTGCGAACAGATGGAACAGCAGGGTGCCGAGGCCGGCGAAGAGGAGCGTTGCCGACATGCTCAGTCCGGTGAGCACCGGCACCAGAATGGTGGCGCCGAACATGGCGAACATGTGCTGGGCACCCAACAACAGCATTTTCGGAATCCCGAGCTTTCTTGCGTCCCGGATCCCTTCGGGCGGAATGACGAGTTTGTTTTTCATTCGAATCCTTCCTTTTCTGTTTTAGAATCGCTGGTTTATAAAACTGCAGAACTGCAAAAACGACAAATTCAATCCGGTTCGCCGTCCGTTCGGCAATAGATCCGGACGCCAGTGCTCTCATCAAAGCCGGGCAGGCAGACGCGCACGATCTCGCTGCGGGCGGTCGGAACATTTTTTCCGACATAATCGCCCCGGATCGGCAGTTCCCGGTGCCCGCGGTCGATCAGCACCGCAAGCTGAATGCAGGCCGGGCGTCCGTGTTCCATCAGCGCATCCATCGCCGCACGGACGGTGCGCCCAGTGCAGATCACATCATCAACGAGCACGACGGTGCGCCCTTCCACCGAAAAATCCATCTCCGTATGATTGACGCTTCCGGCGGCGCGTCCGTCGTCCCTGTGATCGGAAGTATCCAAGGAGCCGATAAAGACTTTCATTTTGGAAAAACCGCTGATGTTCTTCGCAATCTGCTGCGCCAACGGTACGCCGCGGCGCCAGATGCCCACCAGACAAAGCTCGCTGCAGCTGCTGTTGCGTTCTTCAATTTCGTGCGCGATCCGCATCAGAGCGCGAAACACTGCAGCCTCGTCCATGATCTGCGCTTTCATCTGCACGCCTTACACCCCACACAACAAAAAATGCGGTTCCGCCGAAAGACCGGCAGAACCGCACAAAAATGCGCAGCAGCGCACAGCGATGCACCTTGGTTCCTCTTGCCGACCTCTCTGGATCGCCTTAAAGATTCTTGTGGTATCATACCATGCTTTGCACCGTTTGTAAAGAGCAAACGAAAAAAAAGAACGAAACTTTTTACAGGAGCTGCAGCCCGGCTGCTTCCGCCTGTTGCACGGTCTCCTCCGGCCAGACAGAAGCCTGCACCTCGCCGATATGCGCTTTGCGCAGGAAGAACATGCAGATTCTTGACTGACCGATCCCGCCCCCGATGGTATCCGGCAGTTCGCCGTTCAGCAGCGCCTTCTGGAACGGAAGCCCGGCACGCTCCGTGCAGCCGCTGATGGTCAGCTGGCGGCGCAGGCTTTCGGCATTAACACGGATCCCCATGGAGGAAAGCTCCAGCGCCTGCCCCAGAACCGGATAATCGACCAGAATATCGCCGTTCAGGCTCCAGTCGTCATAGTCGGGCGCGCGCCCGTCGTGCCTGCTGCCGGATCTCAGCGCGCCGCCGATCTGCATCAGAAAAACGGCGCCCTTTTCCTTTGCGATCAGGTTTTCTCTTTCCTTCGGGCTTTTCTCCGGAAAGCGGTCTTCCAGCTCCTGCGTTGTAACAAAAGAGATCTCCTCCGGCAGAATGCGCCCCAAAAACGGGTAGATCCCCGCGAGATAGTCTTCCGTTGCACGCAGCGCCGCATAAACACGGCGCACGGTATCCTTCAGCGTTTCCGTTGTTCTTTCTCCGTCGCCCAGAATTTTTTCCCAGTCCCACTGATCCACATACAGAGAATGCAGATTATCGGTATCTTCATCGCGGCGGATCGCGCTCATATCGGTATACAGCCCTTCCCCCGCAGAAAAGCCGTATCTTTTGAGCGCCATTCTCTTCCATTTTGCAAGGGAGTGAACCACTTCCACTTCGGCATCGTTTTGTTCGCGGATGCCGAAACGAACCGGGCGCTCCACCCCATTCAGGTTGTCGTTCAGCCCCGTTTCCGGCCGGACAAACAGCGGCGCCGACACGCGCGTCAGATTCAGTTGACGGGCCAGCTCCCGCTCAAAAAAGTCTTTTGTCTGCTTGATTGCGATCTCCGTTTCCCTGATCGACTGCCGGCTCCGGTAGCCTGCAGGGATCGTCAGTTGCAGCATTGCTATTCCTTCTTCCTTTTTCGCTTTCGTACAATAAAATTTATTTTACCATGCTTTGCAGAAAAGCGCAACTCCGTTTTCACGCCCGACCCTGACCACACAAAAGAGCGGCCGCTCCCAAACGGGGCAGCCGCTCTTCTTATGGTTTTGTCATGCTGTCTGAAAAAATCTGGTTCAAGGCCGGGCGATTACTGGTCTTCTTCTCTTTTGCGCTTGCCGAGCACGACCACAGTCAGTGCAGCAGCCGCAAAGATGCCCAGCGCTCCGCCTGCCATTGCCATTCCGCCGGTAAACGGAATATCGTTATCCGGAATGTTTTCTTCCGGCTCACTGGAAGGTCCGACCAGCGGCGGCTCGCTTTCCACGATCTCTTCTTCATAGGTGTTGATGAAATCGTAGCCATCCTGTTCCGTGGTGTAGCCTTCTACCGGAAGCTCTGCAACCGTGTACTCGTATTCGTGGCCATCGGTCAGATCATAACGCTCCAGTTCTGCAAAGGCGTAGGACCAACCGGCTGCGGAATTCATGACCGCACGCGCAATTTCCTGACCGTCACGGCTGAGAACGATGATGACCTCGGGCAGTTCTTCTCCTTCGGGCGCATCGACCCAGGTCTTTGTGCCGGAGATCGTGATCATTTCCTGCTGGATCGTGTTGGTGAAGTTGTTGCTGTCGTCTTTGCTGGAATCGTAGCCTTCCACTTCGACCTCTTCCACCGCGTAGGTGTAGCGATGGCCGTCGTTCTGCGCCGCGTCGTCGTTGTCGAGCGCATAGACCGGCAGTTCCTGGAAGCTGTAATCCGTCTCGCCGTTTTTCAGCTCAACGGACTGGTAAACCGTTCCGTCGCGCAGCAGGTTGATCGTGATCGTCGGATGGACGGTTCCTTCCGGATCGATCCAGGTCTTCGTGCCGGAGAATCCGGTGTAGTCCTGCGTAACGGTGTTCGTAAC
>JAQXJH010000158.1 GCA_029008595.1 Bacillota bacterium | reverse complement strand
GCCGGCCGCTGCTCCGGAGCTTTACAGTCTCATCCCCGCCGATTACTGGGAAGCCTGCAGGATCGGCGGCAGGCTCTATGCGGTTCCGACCTATAAGGACAGCTCCGCAACGCAGTACTTTGTCTGGGACAAGGAAATGCTGGACAAGTACGATCTGGATGTTTCCGGGCTTCATACGCTCGACAGCCTGACCGATGCGCTGACCACGATCAGAGACGGAGAAAAAACGGCTCCGTTCGTACTGGCCTCCGACGGTCTGGGCGCGGTCACCGGCTGGTATGACCGCATGGGAACCGGGATGCCTGCGATCGGCGTCCGTTACGACGATGCCGGCCGCCGGGTCGTTGCGGTATTTGAACAGGAAGACGTGATGCGGGATCTGAAAACGCTGCACCGGTGGTATCGGGCCGGTCTGATCAATCAGGATGCCGCAACGCTGGCCGAAGCGCCGAAATACCGGATCTGCCACGCGGCGCAGGGCTGGAGCGGAGCCGCCGCAACAACCTGGGGCCCGAACATGGGCAAGGAAGCCGCTGCCGTTCAATGGGGCAGCACCATCGTTTCCGGCGACACGGTACAGGGTTCCTTGAACTGCATTTCCTCCAACTGCAAAAAAACAGAGAAAGCGCTCGCCTTCCTGCAGCTGGTCAATACCGACCCAAAGGTCCGTGACGCGTTCTATTACGGTCTGGAAGGGGAGAACTTTCTCTATACTGCTGAAAATAAAGTGCACCGCATCAATCAGGAATGGAGTATGGCGGGCTATACGCAGGGAACCTTCTTCATGGTTACGCAGCCGGATGATATCGGCTTCAACCAGTGGGACGAGGTGAAGGCGCTGAATGAGCAGGCGGCAACCTCCGTCCTGCTCGGTTTTGCGTTTGATCCGACCGGCTGCGCCGACCAGATCGCGAACTGTACGGCCATCTATGAACGCTACAAAGGCGAACTGCTTACCGGCACCGCAGATCCGGAAACGGCGGTTGCCGCGATGATGAAAGAAATGCGCGCCGCCGGTTTTGACGATCTGTTTGCGGCTGCGCAGGAGCAGATCGACAGGCATTTTCAATCGCGTTGACCGGCGGAGCACAGAAAAACGCGCGGTTTACGGAGACCTTCGGGTCTCCTTTTTTGTTTTGCGGTTGAGAAACGCAGCGCGCCACGCTATAATAAAAGGAAATGCGGCGGCACGGCCGGGAGGGATGATCGGTCTATGGCAGAAAATCTGATCTTCAGTCTGAACAGCACAGTCCCGCTGTTCTGCGTCATGGCGCTGGGGTATTTGCTGCGGCGAAAAAATTTTTTCAGCGAGGCCTTTCTGGCAAACGCCAACAAGCTGGTGTTTCACATCACGCTTCCGGTGCTGCTGTTTCTGGATATGGCGCAGACCGATGTGCGCGCGGTGTTCGACGGGAGCTATGTTCTGTTCTGTGCCGGCGTTACGGCGCTGAGCATTGCGGTCATCTGGCTGCTGGCGAAGCGGCTGATCCGGGACAAGAGCGTGGTCGGCGAATTTGTGCAGGCAAGCTACCGTTCCTCGGCGGCGATCCTCGGCACGGCGTTCATTCAGCTGATCTACGGTACCGCGGGAATGTCCGGCCTGATGATTTTGGGCAGCGTTCCGCTTTATAATATTTTTGCAGTGCTGATCCTTGTGCTGGAAAGCCCCGGAGAAAGGCAGAAAGGCAGCCTTGGCGCAAAGCTGAAGGACAGTCTGATCAGAATTGCATCAAACCCGATCATCCTCGGTATTCTGGCGGGCTTTGTGTTCGGCTTTTTCCGCATTCCGCTGCCCAAAATGGTTTCGTCGGCGCTGGATTACGTCGGAAAGATCACGACGCCGCTGGCGCTGCTGGTGATCGGAGCGGGTTTCCGGGGAAAAGCGGCGCTCGGCAGGCTGCGGCTGACCGCGGTCGCGACGGTGATCAAGCTGCTGATCCTGCCGGCGGTCTTTTTGCCGCTGGCCGTGCTCTGCGGCTTTACGGATCAGAAGCTGGTGGCGCTTCTGGTGATGCTCGGCAGCATTACCACCCCGGCAAGCTTTGTGATGGCAAAGCAGATGGGGCACGAGGGAACGCTGACGGCCAGCGTGTGCGTGGCCACCACCATGTTCAGCGCGGTCACGCTCACCTTCTGGCTGTTTCTGTGCAGCTCGCTGGGGTGGATCTGAAGCGGCCTTTCCGCCGGCGTTATTTGGCGCCGGATTCCAGACAAAGGCGAAGCAGGTCGTTTACATCTGCGGTAGCCAGACATTCGACCGTATCGCTTGCCCCGTAATAAATTTTGACTTCTCCGCTGTCTTCCAGGATCATTCCGCCCGGGAAAATCACGTTCGTGCGGAAGCCCTCGTCGGTTTCCCATTTCGTTTCCGGCGCGAGCAGCGGCTGCCGGCAATAACCGAGGATCCGCCGCGGATCCTCGAGATCGAGCAGCATCAATCCGGCGCAGTAGCATTTCTGCCACCGGTCTTCCCAGCCGTTTTTGCCCCGGCTGTGATCGATCTGAACGGCGTGAAACAGCGTGAGCCATCCTTTTTCCGTCCGGACAGGCGGCGCGCCGGGGCCGACCTTGTCGTTGGCAAAGGGAACGTCCTCAACGGCGAGCAGCAGGGAACTGTCGCCCCAGTAGCGCAGGTCGGGCGAATAGGAGATCCATGCGTCGAACCGGTCGATCCCGCCGCGGGAGTATACAGGGAACGGGCGCTCCAGACGGACGTATCTTCCGCCGATTTTTTCGGGGAAAAGAACCATGTTCCGATTGTCGGGCACGGTCATGCTGAGGATCCGGATGTCGCTGAAATCCTCCGTTACCGCGATCCCGCCGCGAAGCCCATGGCGCGTGTCGACGGCGAAACAAAGATAACATTTTCCTTCCAGAACGGTCAGTCTGGGATCATAAACGCGCAGGATCTCCGGATCGCCCAGTATATCGGAGTTCCAGAACGGCTTGGGAGAAACCTCCCAGCGGATGCCGTCGTCGCTGAACGCGATCCCAAGCTGCGTACCGCGGTCTTTGGCCTCTCCGTTTTCGGAATACCCGTAATCGTCCCGGAACACCATCACATATTTTCCGTTGTATTTTGCCACTCCGGCGTTGAATACAAGGTCGGCCCTGTATGGCACATCGCGGCGGGAAAGGATCGGCGCCCCGCCGTTCCAGCGGGTAATCGCCGTGCTGCTGAGGTATTCCGGCATCATTTTCGGCATAAAATTCATCCTCCGTTTTTTTCTTTTCGTCATTGCCTGCCAAAATCATACCATAAATGAAAACGGTTTGTGTGCTGAAAAAAACAGACGGATTTTGTGCAGATTTGTTGGTAAAAAGGGGGCTTCTCTGCAAATTTTTGAATGCCGCTGCAAAAAAAGAAAGGAAGACATTCCGCAGGCGGTGTGATATGATGAAACAAAGCAATCAGGATTTGCAGAAAGGAAGATCAGAAGAATGGCCAACTTTGTAAAACTGGCGCTGCTTTCGCAGCCGACCCTTGCATATTCCCCGTACAGCGACGATCTGGAATCGAAGGTTCAGGAAATGATCGCTTACCTGCAGAAGAATCTGGAAATGGTTCTGCCCGACCGGCCCGACCTGATCGTTGTGCCGGAGGCGTGCGACCGTTTTCCTTCCTTCACGATGGAACAGCGCAAACGGTACTACCGCTACCGCGGCGACCGTATCCGGGATTTTTACCGTGAGGCGGCCCGGAAGAACCGCTGCAACATTGCGTATTCCGCCTGCCGCTTTCTGCCGGAGGAACAGCAGCTCCCGTTCCGTAATTCCACCCAGCTGATCGACAGAAACGGCGAGATCGTCGGGATCTATGACAAGAACCATCTGGTGCCTTCGGAGCTGGACGACGGCGAAATTGCCTACGGCACCGAAGCGCCGGTGTTCGAACTGGATTTCGGCAGGGTCGCCTGCGCGATCTGCTTTGATCTGAATTTTGATGAGCTGATGCAGCGCTACGCCGCGCAGAAACCGGATCTGATCGTGTTTTCCTCGATGTATCACGGCGGCCTTTCTCAGGAATACTGGGCCTACAGCTGCCGCTCGTTTTTTGCGGGAGCGATCTGCAACGATCAGAGCCGGATCCTGAATCCGTTCGGCGAAACGGTTGCGGCTTCCACAAATTATTATCCGTTCGTAACGGGAACGATCAACCTGGATTATGCGCTGGTTCATATCGACCGGAACGGACCGAAATATTTTGCCGCCAAACAGAAATACGGCGACCGGCTGGTGATCCATGACCCCGGCCATATCGGAGCGGTAATGCTTTCGTACGAAGGAACCGACCGCACGGTCTGGGACATTATCCGTGAATTTGAGATTCTTCCGCTGGATGATTATTTCGCGGAATGCCGCGCGCACAAGGCGGCCCATTGAACAAAACCGCAGAAAATGCGCAGAAGGAAAGGAAGTCTGATCAATGAATTGGGACGATCTGCAGCAAATGAAGCTGTCGGAGGAGGAATTTGCCCGGATGACCCGTTATGCAAATTGCTCCGATAATGCAGAGGACAATGCCCGCCGCGGCGAACTGCTCGGATTCGGGGGCAGAGAGGTGCTGGTGGCGCCCGGCGCGATCATCCGCATCCCGCGGGAACAGGTGGGCCGCCATGTGTTTATCGGGCTGTATTCTTATCTGAACGGGAACGTCACCGTGGAGGACAACGTCCTGATCGGCCCGCGCTGTTCGCTTGCCGCGGGAAACCATAAATTTGACCCCGCCACCGGATCTTTTTCCGGGCGGACGGAAGGAGACTGCGACGAAAGCATCGTGATCGGCGCGGGAAGCTGGCTGGCGAGCAACGTTACGGTGACGGGCGGGGTAAAGATCGGGCGCGCAAACCTGGTCTGTGCCGGAGCCGTCGTTACCCGCAGTACGGCCGATTACGCCATCATGGCAGGAGTTCCGGCGCGGCAGGTCGGCAGGATCGACCCGGTCACAGGGGAATATCTCTGGGACTCCGCCCGGCAAAAAGACGGCGATGAAGCCTGACCGGACGGAAGATCGAACAAAGGAGCGTGTGTGGTGTGAAGCAGCTGTTGCAGAAGCGGACGTCCCCGCAGCAGGTTTTTCCGTTTCCTTCTGCCGGGGAGGTCGTCTGGGAGACGCCGCCCTGCTTTATCTGGATTTATGAGGAAGCCGCGGAATATACGGTTTCCGTGCGCGATCAGAACGGTTTTCTGTGGCAGGGAAGTACGGAAAAAAACTATCTCGTGCCGGACGTTGTTTTCCCGGCCGGGAAATATGAATGGAATCTGAGCACGGCGGAAGCGGAGCGCGGATGGATCCCGTTTACGATCGCCGGAAACGCCGTGGAGTTTCTGCGCCCGACCGGCAGGCAGATCTTTGACGCCGTTCCGGAACAGCTGCATCCGCGTCACCTGTTTTTCCGCAGCGACCGCGAAGCGCTGCTGCGCAGCCATCCGCAGGACGTTGAAACGCTGCGCGCCAACATTGCGCTTGCCCTCCGGGAAGGCGTTCCGGAGCCGCCGCGCTTTCTGACGGATGAGCAGGCGCTGCCGTATCGTGAATATTTCGGGCGCTACCGCGGCTTTATCGACCGGAACCTGGTCGCCTGCGCGCTGGGGTACGCGCTGCTGGAAGACCGGCAGGCCGGAGAGCTGGCCAGGCGCATCCTGCTGACGGTGTGCAGCTGGGATCCGGACGGGGAATGCTCGGTAATGGGCGCCGGCTGGGACGAGATCGGGCTGAGCAATGCGCGCTGCCTTCCGGCGGTGTATGACCTGATCCATGATCTGCTTACCGAAGAGGAACGGCGCACGGCGCAGCGCACGATCGAGAGATACGCGCAGCAGTGTGAGGATCGTCTGCGGAAGACCGACTATGTGAAAAATCCGGGAAACTCGCACGTCGGCCGTCTGCCGGCGTATCTGGGCGAGGCGGCGATGGTGCTGAAGGACAGCGATTGTCCGCGCGAAAAGCTGATCCGCTGGCTGGATACGGCGGCGGAGATTTACGGCGGGATCTTTCCGTTTTACGGCGGTTCCGACGGCAGCTGGGCAGAAGGTCCGTTTTATGCGTCCAGCTATACGAAATGGTATCTGCCGTTTTTCTGTGCGGTGGAGCGTTTTCTGGGCGTCAGTTATCTGGAACGGCCCTTTTACCAGCGGCTTTCGCAGTATCTGCTGCACTTTGCCGCGCCGGAATTTGAAATCCATCCGTTCGGGGACGGATACTGGTGCCGCAGTGAGGACGCCGAGTGGCCGGGCTTTTTTGCGCAGGATCCCTTCCGGCTGTATGCCGAAAAATTCGGCCCGGAAGCCGCCCGGCAGAAGGAACGCGGGATTCCGCAGCCGAAAATTTTTCTGCTCCATTTGCTGGACGTCTTTCTCCCGGCCGGCAGCGCGCCGGAGCGGCATCTTACCGGAGAGGCGGTCAATGCCGCGGCGTTTCCCTGTGCGGGCGTGCTGAGCATGCAGAGCGATCTGAACGACGGAAAACGGAACATGGCAGTTCTTGCGCGCGCCAGCCGCCACGGATCAGCCAGCCATTCCCATGCGGATCAGGGATCGTTCAGCCTGCTGTACGGCGGCGCTGCGCTGATCTCACCGTCCGGATATTTCGGCAGGAAATACGGTTCGGAGCACCACCGCCTGTGGACCAATTCGACCCGTGCGCACAACTGCATTCTGGTGAACGGCGCCGGTCAGCCGGAAAACAGCTGCGAAGGTACAGGAGTCATTTTGTCCTGCATGCAGCAGGGGAGATCCTTTACCGCCGAGCTGGATCTTTCCGGCGCATATGCTTCGCTGCTGCAGTGGAAGCGGCGGCTGGTGATGGATGCCGCGGCGCTGACGCTTACCGTAGAAGACAGCGTCACGGCGGAACAGGAGGCTGAGCTGAGCTGGCTGCTGCATTCGCTGAGCTTGCCGGTGAACCGCGATGACGGATCGGTTTTTCTGAGCCGCGGCGGGATCGGGCTGCACATCCTTCCGGAAGAGGGGCTGCTGCCCGGAGCGGAGATCTGTGACCGTTTCGCGGTGGATCTTAATGCAGGCGTTCCGGAGCAATTCCGCGTTGCGATGCCTCCGCAGTACCACATGACCTGGCACACCGAAAAGAAGCGCGAGCACCGCATCCGCGTCAGGCTGCAGATCGTGCCCTGACCGTGCAGAGCCGTCGCCGGCCGCTGCGTCGGTTGGCCGCGCGGCATTTAAAATGCGAGAGGGGAGAAACTGGGAAGAGAAAACTTTTTCTATTGACACAGCCCCTGTGAATCGGATATAATATCTATATGGTATGCATCGCAATGAGCAAGACAGAACGAGCGTGCATACGGGTGTGCGGACGAGCGGGCCCTGTACGGCAAAGCCCTGCGAACCATGTCAGGCGGGGAACCGAGCAGCATTAAGCGGAACGCTTTGCGCGATGCAGTCAGTCTGTTTGTCCGCACGCCCGTGTGCATGCCGCGCCGGGCGGCGCTTCTGTCTTGCTCTTTCATACTGAAGCGAAAGTGGGGCGTGTTCCGGTGTATCAGGTGCTTTACCGCAAATGGCGGCCGCAGGTATTTGCCGATGTGGTCGGCCAGCCGCAGGTCACGGTCACGCTGCGGAATGAACTGAGCGCGGGGCGGATCGCGCACGCTTATCTGTTCACAGGCTCCCGCGGAACGGGCAAAACGACCTGCGCCAAAATTCTGGCCAAGGCGGTCAACTGCCTGAACCCGCAGAACGGGGATCCCTGCGGCGAATGTGAGCTTTGCCGCGGGATCGACAGCGGCTCTGTGACCGATGTGGTGGAGATCGACGCGGCGAGCAACAACGGCGTCGATTCGATCCGGGAGCTGCGCGAGGAGGTCAATTTTACCCCTGCGGCGGCGGCTTACCGCGTGTATATCATTGACGAAGTGCATATGCTTTCCATCGGGGCGTTCAACGCACTGCTGAAAACGCTGGAGGAACCGCCTGCGCATGTGATCTTTATTCTGGCTACGACAGAAGTTCACAAGCTGCCTGCAACGATCCTTTCGCGCTGTCAGAGGTTCGACTTTCACCGGATCGCGCCGGAGGCAATTGCGCAACGGCTGGCGTATGTCTGTTCGCAGGAGCAGGCGTCCATCACGGACGGAGCGGCTCTGATGATCGCGCGCCTTGCCGACGGCGCATTGCGCGACGCGCTTTCGCTGCTTGACCAGTGCTTTGGCCGCAGCAGAGAGGTCACGGAACAGGTCGTCATAGATTCGGCGGGGCTTGCCGGCCGGGAACATCTGCTGCAGCTGACCGATGCCGTTGCCGATGGCGACGCCGCTGCGGTCCTGCAGAGCATTGCCTGCCTGCACGAA
>JAQXJH010000157.1 GCA_029008595.1 Bacillota bacterium | reverse complement strand
TTTGATCATTCTCTGTTTTTTTCGGTCAGTCAGAACAGCCCGATAACATCCATCACCTTGCGGACGGCGGCCGGGCGTTTCTGTTCCGCGCCGGCCAGAAGAGCCTCCTGCCGGCGCAGGGCCTCCTGTTCGGAAGCGGCGCTTTTTCTGGCGGATTGTTCTGCGGCCTCGTCCGCCATGACCGCGCGCCTGCGTTTTGCTTCTTCTCTTGCTTCGCGGAGCATTTGTGCGGCGGCCTGCTGTGCTTCGTCCAGAATACGGGATTTTTCTGTTTCTGCGTCGCGCTCGATCTGAGCGGCTTGCTGTTCCGCGCTGCGGATCTGTTCGATTGCGTCTGACGCCATGGTAAGAACCATCCTTTCCCGCGGGAAAACCCGCACGTTTTTCATTTTCCGGCTGCAGACCGGGTGCTGCGGCAGAAAAAATCTGCCGTTCGATGCAAATGAAAAACAATACTATTATACTTTTTTTTCGGTTTTTTTTCAAGAAAGCAACATGGAAAAAGATTGCCGCCGAATCAGAGCTTTTTACAGGAAAGTATACAAAGCAACGAAATATTGGTAAATAATTAACAATGATTGAGTAATGTTTGAGTAATCCTTTGACCATGTTTTTGTAAAGGGATCCCTCTTTCCGGCGCTTTTCGGCGCAAGGCGGTCTTACCGCCGGCTGCATTCAGTTTTTGTGTACGGCCGCAAAAATATACAGGACATCACACAGAGAAAACGCCCTTTTCCCGCGCAGGTGCTGCGGGAAAAGGGCGTTTTCGGTCAGGCTCCGGCCCGTATTTTATTTCATGTACAGTCTGCGGTTTTCGGCAAGGATCCGGTCGCGTTCAAAATTGCGCACGCGCTGCATCGCTTCGCACGTTTTTGCCCATGTGACCGGCGCGTTCTTTGCGGCATAATCGTTCGATTCGCTGCCGTAATAGCCCCAGGCGATGATGGTGCGGGCACCCGCGTCATAAGCGGCCTCGGTGGCGACGACGATATCTTCTTCTGCACCGCGCGGATTGTTGTAGGTCTGGATCCAGATGTTGTGATCCTTCTGGAACTGATTGCTGACGCGCAGGTTCTCTTTGGTGCCGCTGGATACAAAATCATAAACACTCAGCGACGGGTCTTTTTCTTTCGCTCCCACCCAGTACGGGTCGGAACCGATGTTATCCATGTGGGGCAGGCTGCATACGCGGTCGACCACGTCCAGACTCATGCCGTAGGTACCGAGCATGACGCAGACGACGTTCTTCATGCCCTTGGACGCGCTGTATTCCGTCATTTCGCGGAAATAATCCACGATCGAGTCGGTGCCGAAGGCTGCGGCGTCCGCATCCGAAAATTCGGGCATGGGACGGCCGTATTTTTCTTCAAACATTTTGCGGCAGCGCGGGCAGGTGCAGCCGTAATAGGTTTTGCCGTCCACAGTCTTCTGCGGCATATGCGGTTCGTCCCAGAAGATCGTTCTGCCGCCGATGAAATAGACGGTGTCGATCCATTCCTTGGTGAACTTGCGGAAATCGGGGCTGTTCACGCAGGCGTGCACCGGATCCATATCGCCGTTGGAAAGGTACATGTGGCTGTCCGGGTAATACGCCAGAAAATGCGATTTGTCGCCGGGAGGCCCTCCAAGGCCCCAGTTGTCGACCCAGACCTCCAGACCGATGTCCTCGGACATCGAGATGATATCCTTCATCACCATCTTGTGGCGGTCCCAGTCGGTGTGGGAGAACATATGAACCACAAGATCCATTCCGTGGGTCGCCATGTCAAGAAGATCCTCACGGGCATGGTGGGGCATGCGGTTGCCGTGGTAAGCTGCGCCAAGACGGAGCGGTGCAATTGCCATAGAAAATACCTCCTGAATATTTTTTTGAGTGGGCTGCAAAGGAAGAATTAATTTATTCACATGATAAATGAATTGCAAATGTAAGTCAATAGGTTACAAAAAATTATTTGAATTGTTCAAATTTAAAGGGAGAATGTGCAGAAATAACCTGCGCGCGGGATCCACTGAAAAGCCCGCCGCTTTGCTGCCCGCGGGGATTCACGCTATCTATGGCATTCTGCCGCGAATGTTTGGCCGTGTTCCGCCTTTTTTCTGACCGGCACCTGTATTTCCGAAAGCCACTCGCTTTCGTCGTCCTTGTTCCAGACTCCGTCAATATAGCTTTCCCGGATCTCCCCGGCGATCTCATACCCGTTTTCTTCGATATACCGCAGCACCGTTTCGTAGGATTCCGAAAACGTGCGGTAGGAGCCTTTGTGGAAAATGCAGGCCGCCTGAATTCCGGGAAGGGTCTTGAAGCGCAGCCCGCCGGTTTCTTTTTTCGCCTCCGCAACGGATTCGCAGATCTCCGCCGGAATCTCCCCGTCCCTGCATCCCGGTTCCGGGTAGCAGGTAAAGCAATACTCCGGTATGGCGCAGGTGCAGCCCGCTTTCTCCATCAGCGCCCCCATTTCCGGCATCCGGTCAAACAGGCAGTCGTAGGATTCCAGCCGGATCTGCATAAAGGCCACCGTCGTCTCCGGAATGGTTCGGATCAGCACCGGAGCGGACAGATCGTTTTTCTTTCCGGACAGATAGCCGTCCACCACGGCGATCTGTCTTGTAAGCTCCGCAATTTTCGCCAGCAGCTCTGCCTTTTTCTTCAGCAGCACCGCGTCCTCATCGGCTCCGGAATTGATGCGCGCAATTTCCTCCAAGGTGAACCCCGCCAGCTTCAGGGCGGTGATCTGGTGGAGCGCCGCCATCTGGGAGAGGGTGTAATACCGGTATCCGTTCTCCGGATGAATGAACGCCGGCGCCAGCAGACCCTGCTCCTCATAAAAGCGCAGGGCCTTGACGGTCACATGATTCATCGCCGCGAACGTACCGATTTTATAGAGTGTGCCGCTGTCTTTTTCTTCGCAGGGCCTGTGTTCCTGTTTCATCTCCATAGCGTTACTCCCATCTGAATGTTCTGACGGCGACGGTGCCGCAAATGACCGCAACGGCGGCGAGGACGACCGCCGGGATGACGATATTATCATAACATCCCATGGATACCGATTTCAACAGCCGGATCCCCACGCCGAGGGGCAGCCACCCGGCAGCGGCTCTCATCCCGGCCGGAAACACCTCCGCCGGGATGGTGGCCCCGGAGAACAGCAGCATGGGGAAATAGAGCAGGCTTGTGGCCACATTCATGGATTTTGTGGTCCGGCACAGGCTGGCCACCATGAGGCCAATGGAGAACATGGAGATCATGGTCAGCAGCCACACAGCAAGATAT
>JAQXJH010000156.1 GCA_029008595.1 Bacillota bacterium | reverse complement strand
CCCGCGCGAGGCCCCCTCCTCCAGCTGTTCACGGATCC
The DNA here is from genome assembly GCA_029008595.1 of Bacillota bacterium. Lineage (GTDB taxonomy): Bacteria > Bacillota > Clostridia > Oscillospirales > Acutalibacteraceae > CAKXIK01. The sequence continues at coordinate 4,769 of JAQXJH010000156.1, read as the reverse complement.
CCGGCAGCAGCTGTTCCGGCGAATCGATCTCTTCCAGCGGAAAACGGATGGAACAGTACATCGAAAAATTCCGCAGCGTTTCACACGGATAAAACTTGCGCATGTTCACCGGCACCTGAATCTGTACCCGGCCGCGCTTTTTCGGCGATGCATCCTTAACGGCGCAGAAGATCAGCGCCAGAACCAGCGCCGTCACCGTGGCACCGCGCTGCCGGGCGTATTGCTGCAGCACATCGCTCTGCATTTCAAAATGAAGGATCCGGCACGGGCGAACGGCCGAAAGCCTGCCTCCCATCTGTACCGCCGGCCGGTCCACAAAGCCGGAGGATCTTTCCGCCGCAATCGGGCGGTCAAAGCCGTTGGCCCATTCTTCCGGCCGGGGCGGCTGCGCCGGGTCGGCAAGCAGCGCAGAATACGGCAGCTCAACGCCGCGCAGACGCAGGTATTCGCCCGCCAGCGTTTTCAAAAATTCCATTCCGCCTGTCGCATCCGTCAAAATATGAAAATATTCCGCGCTGATCCGGTTCATGTAATACATCACGCGGAACGAAGGCGATCCGCTGAGCGAAACATCCATCGGCGCAAACGGCTGCCGGTTTTCGGCCGAAACGGCAAACCTTCTGCGCACGGAATCAAGATAATGCCAGAAGAAGCCCTTCTTCACCGTCGCCGCAAAAAACGGATAGCGGCAGATGGTGAACGTCAGTGCAACCTGCAGCAGATCCGGCACAACAGGCTCCGCCAGATAAACCGAAAGCCGGAACATTTTGATCTCGCGGTGACTCATGGAAAGCGGATAGATCTTGGCGGCGTCGTCCAGCGGATACCAGCGGGAGGGCGGCGCGGAATAAAAATCGCCCAAACGGCAAAGCGAAAGCCGCCCGAGCACCTCGCGCAGCGGCACTCCGCTTTGCACCAGCACCAGAACGGCGGCTTCAAAATCCTGTCGCATCGCATTTTTCTGTTTTTTCGGCAGCCAGATCCGTCTGCGCAGCCCGGAGAAAAAGCTTCCCAGTTCCAGCTTTTCGGCGTCGCTGAGCTGCGAATAAAACTGCGCATAGGCATTGGTACGACGCTTTTTCATCAAATGCTTCCTTTCTGGCTGCAGCAGCCGGGCCGCCGGTCAGGATGGATTCAGCTTGCCGGCGCCGTTAAAATCGATGATACCGCCGAACGGATGGATCACCAGACCGGTAACGGTATTTGCCATTGCGTAATATTGGTTTTGATAATACATCGGGTAAAACACCGCTTCGTTCAGCAGCAGCGTTTCGGCCTCCTTTGCTGCCGCGACCGTATCGGAATACAGGCGCAGAGCCAGCGCGTCATACTCCTCCGAGCGGTACTGCGCCAGACTGCACACGGCAGAAAGAAAGCTTTGCGGGCCGTCCTCTCCGGCGCGGACCGGAACGAGCGCCAACTGATAAGTTCCCGCCGCAACGCGCTTTTCCAGCGTCTCCTGCGAAACGGCTTCCAGATTAAAATAATATCCCAGCGCGCTGCGCCATTCGCCCAGCATGGTATTGACGGCGATCTTCGTTTCTTCGTCGTCCCGGCAAAGCACCGTGACGGCCGGCAGCTTGTTTCTGCCCAGATCGACCAGCGCCTGCGAAAGCGCCTGACGCGCGGCGGCAAGATCCGTTTGCGGCAGCGCGCAGCTTCCCGCGGCAGATCGGTAGGATTTTCCCATATAGCTCGTTTCGGGCGGGATCATGTTATCGGCGCGGGTGCAGTTGTTCGGAAGCGCTTCATACAGCGAATTGCGGGAAAGCGAAAGCATCAGCGCCCGCCGGACGGATACATTGGAAAACAACTCGTCCGCCGTGTTGAAGCAAAGCCCCCAGGTGGTATCGGTAAAGCTTTTCACCGCAAGGCCGCTCTCTTCGGCCTGCTGCACATCGTCTTCGCCGATCGCGATCACGTCCGCTTTGTACTCCTCCATGGCGGCCAGCGGATCCGCAACGGTTTTGACGGTAAACAGTACGCCGGACGGAACTGCCGCATGTTCCCCGGCATAAAATTCGTTCCGTACCAGCCGAAGGTAACTGTTGTGTATCCATCCGCTCTTTTTGCGCAGGGCAAACGCGCCGTTGCCCAGCACCTGAGAGCCTTCCATCCCGTATTTTCCGCCGGTGGATTCAAAAAAGCTGCGGCTGCAGGGGAAAAAGACGGAACGCGCCGTCTGCGACGGAAAATCGTCGTAAGAATAGGCAAGAGTGATCCTCAGCGTATAAGAATCAAGCGCTTCAACGCCGAGTTGTTCTTTTTCCATCGCACCGGCATGGATCTCTTCCGCGTTCAGAATGCAGAAAAGCTGCGAAGCCAGCGTGGATCTGGTCTGCGGATCCACCGCGCGCTGCATGGCAAAAACAAAATCATCGGCCGTTACCGGGCTGCCGTCGCTCCATTCCGCGTCGCGGCGCAGGTAAAATGTAAATACCGTGGAATCCGCGTCGGACTCCCATTTTTCAGCGACGCCCGGTTCCGCCAGTCCGTCGCCGTTGAGGCGAACCAGCCCTTCGAACAGGCTTTCCAGCACCATCTTCGCTGCATCGTCGGAGGCGACCTGCGGGTCAAGGCTGACCGGGTCGGCGGAAAGATAACAATAAAACAGCTTGTTTTCCGGCGTATCCTCGTTTTTTTTGCAGGCGGCGACTGAAAGACACAATACTGCGCAGAGCAGCCAGCAGCAGATCCGTTTCACTGTCATCCTCCTTCCGTTTTCATTCCGGTCTCCTCCGGGCTTCTTCTGAGCGGCCCGCAGAGGACACTTTCATTATATCACCGAAAGCGGGAAAATGAAAATTACAATTCTGTCATTCTGCCGGAACACTCAAAGGTTCGGGATATATTTGCGGAAATGCGGCAGAACGCCGATCCCGTCCGGCGCATGCGGCGGCATCTGCAGAAGATCGTGTCCCGGGAAGGGGTTGCCCTCGATCAGCACCGGGCCGTTTTCCGTGATGCCGACATCCCAGCCCACATAGGCCACCTGCGGCAGGGATTTCGCCGCTTCAAAGCACATTTCGATCGCTTCTTTCCAGAAGGGGAGCTGCTCGCCCACCAGCGGATGGCCGGTGTTCGGATGAACGTCGTAATATTTATCAAACAGAGCATAGCCCTTGTATTTGATCTTCCCGGTCTCCCAATCCACCGGGCAGGTCAGCCCGCCGGAATGCAGGTTGTCCACGACCTTTTCGCCGTTGCCCATGCGGACATAGAAATACAGCACATGCGGCTCGCCGTCGGTCAGGATCGTGCAGATGCGGAATGTGTTCACGGAATATGGGTTGAAGGCCGCCATTTCGTGGTGCTGAACGATATACTGTTCGCAAAGGCCGAAGTTGTGTTCCTTCAGATAATCATACATCGCATCCGTGGAAGCAAAATCTGCCGTTTTCAGCTTTTCGATGCCGTGGCCGCCGGTCAGGTCGAGCGGCTTTGCCATAATAAAATCAAGCCCTTCGGCAAATCCGGCAAACTGGCTGCGGTCGGCGGAACGCATATCGATCCATCTGCGCCCCAGATACTTGTTGAAATACTGGTTGAAATCCACCTTGTTTTCCAGAATATGAAGGTACTCTTTCTGATTATACGTTTTCACAATCTGGTTATTCTTTGCCCGCGTCAGGTAAGTGGAGCGCTGCGCCGCGTTGAGCCGGTAGAATTCAAACAGCCGGTAATCCGTATAACCGCAGCCGTATTTCAATCCGCACCGGATGATGTCAAAAAAGAGCCAGATGCGGCTCTTCCCCGTCTTTTTGTGCAGGAACCCCACCATCTCAAACAGACTTTTATAATTCAGTCCGAAAATGCGCTTTACCATATAAACCAATTTTCCCACGCAGACCGCTCCTTCATTCTTTCATTTTCCTGCCCTCCGCACACAGCACAGCGGGCGGTTTGCAGCCGCCGGAACCGTGACCCGTTCGGAACAGTACTATTATAATAATTATTGACAGCTAAGGCAAGCAAAATATCGGGTTTTCGCCGTTTGCGGCCGAAAACAGCAAAACAGCCTGCCGGAAAACCCGGCAGGCTGTACTGCAATTGTTATTTCCGGTCAGAAAACCGGTTTTTCAGCGTCTTATTCTTCCGCATTGCCCTGGCGTTTCTTCATCAGAACGACCATCACGCAGGCCGCGGAGAGAAGAACCAGCGTAACAGCGACCGGCAGAACGGCGGAGCTTCCGGTTGCGGGATCCGGCGCAGAAGAGTCCTGAACGCTGCTGCCGTCTTCAGTGATTTCCCCGCTGCTCGGGCCGGCGAGCGGAGCAGAGGAATCCTCGATGATCTCAACCTCGTTATAATAGACGTTGATCACCTTGTCGCTGTCCAGCGTACCGGCCAGCAGATCGCCGGAGGTCGAATCATATTCATAGCCGTCGATCTCGATCTGATCCTTTGCGGTCACATCATACGCGGTGTTTTCACGGGCAGCATCCGAAACAAAGCTTTCGGCAATCTCTTCACCGGTGACCTTGTCGAGATAATTCACTGTTACCGTGTAGGTGATCAGGCCGTGAGCAGCCTTCAGCGCACCGGCGGAGACGGTTCCTGCCGGATCAAATTCCACAATGTGCAGATCGGCTTCGTCTTCGGCGTGAGCTTCCCAACGGGCATCCTCGGCGTCGTCGTACCATCCGTCGATCGCATGTTCGCAGTCCGGATCGCCGTCCAGCGCCCAGTCGGAACCGACCTTGCCGAAGGAGATGCTGCCGGTGTTGTAGATATCATCGCCGGCCGTTGCGGCATGGTTGTTGTAAAGC
>JAQXJH010000155.1 GCA_029008595.1 Bacillota bacterium | reverse complement strand
AACGGAATCTCGTCTTCAAGTAAATGTGATAGTCTGGGTTGGTATTCAAAAAAATTGTTGCGGGAGGAATCATGCAGGCAGAATGCCTTGAGAGTGTCTCGGAAAATTCAGCATAATTGTCAACCTCATACTCCGGTTGAGGATATTTCGGAACAGCGGCATAGACCAAAAAAACCACCATTAAAAACGTCAAAGCAAAAACAAGCGTGCGCGTAATTCGCTTACCGCGCAAAATTGAAACCGATTTTTGACTCCGCTCCATAGCAAAACCCACCTCCGCCTTCAGCCGTCAGTTTATTTGCGTTACAGAAAAAACTTTGAAAACGGTCATGATTTTTCTTTATGAGAAAAATTTTTACATTTTTATAATTTGATTATACTCCCGTTCTCTTCGAAAATCAACCAATATTTTTATCAAGTGTTGATTCTATTTTATATTCTGTGCCTTGTGTAAAAAAAGCCGGCGCACTTTCATATGCACCGGCTCCGATTTAAATTCTGTTTTGATTCTGTAAAAAAGCAATCAGGCTTTTTCCACGCCAAGCGTTGCGGTCTCGCCGTTGAGATCCCATTCCTTCACATAGCCCTTCGGCTCGGCGGCGCAAAGGCTTTCGGCCAGAACGTCGCGCATGATGGAGGCTTTGTTCTCCTCTGCAACGGCAAGAATGGTTTCGCTGCCCGCGACCGTGACGTTGATATGGTCGGTGACCTCGAACCCGGCTTCCTTGCGCATCGTCTGCAGCTTGCTGACAATCTCGCGCAGATAGCCCTCGCGGATCAGCTCCGGCGTCAGCGCGGTGCAGAGCGCAACGGTCACGCCGCCTTCGCTGAGCGTAAAGTAGCCTTCCTTCTGTTTTGCCTCGATCAGCAGATCATCGGCGGAAAGCTGCACATCCCCGGTGGAAAGATGCAGCGTCACGGAGCCTGTTTCATCCAGCTCTTTTTTCGCGGCGGAACCGTCCAACGCGGAAAGCTGCGTGCGGATCTCGCCGAGCTGCCTGCCGAACTTCGGCCCCAGCGTTTTCAGCTGCGGCTTGAACGAATAGGAGACCAGATCCTCCACATCGCCGGCAAATTCCACCTTCTTCACATTCAGCTCGTCCTCGATGATCTCAACGTAATATTCCGGCAGCGCCTCGCCCGCTTTGACGATCATTTCGGAAAGCGGCTGGCGGTTTTTCAGGTTCGCGCCGTTGCGTGCGGCCCGGCCGAGCGTCACGATCTTCAGCACGGTCTCCATGTTGGCTTCCAGCGTTTTGTCGATGCGGCTCTCGTCCGCCTGCGGGAAATCGCAGAGATGGACGCTTTCCGGCGCGGAAGGATCCAGCGAGCAGACCAGGTTGCGGTAAATATCCTCCGCCATGAACGGGATCATCGGCGCAGCAGCCTTTGCGGTAGTCACCAGCGCAGTATACAGCGTCAGGTACGCATTGATCTTGTCCGGCTCCATTCCCTTGGCCCAGTAGCGCGCGCGGCCGCGGCGGACATACCAGTTGCTCATCTCGTCCACAAAATCCTGCAAGGCGCGGGCGGCTTCGGGGATGCGGTAACCGGCAAGATTCCGGTCGACCTCGCCGACCATGGTGTTCAGCCGGGAAAGCAGCCATTTATCCATGACCGTCAGGCTGCTCTCGTCGAGCGTGTATTTGGTGGCGTCGAACTGATCGATGTTGGCGTAGAGCACGAAGAATGCATAGGTGTTCCAGAGCGTGCCCATGAACTTGCGCTGCCCCTCGATCACCGCCTTGCCGTGGAACCGGTTCGGCAGCCACGGCGCGGAGTTCGTGTAAAAATACCAGCGAATCGCGTCGGCGCCGTAGGTCTGCAGCGCCTCCATCGGGTCAACGGCGTTGCCCTTGCTCTTGCTCATCTTCTGGCCGTTTTCGTCCTGCACATGGCCGAGAACGATCACGTTTTTATACGGCGCCTTGTTGAACAGCAGGGTGGAGATCGCCAGCAGCGAATAGAACCAGCCTCGCGTCTGATCGACGGCCTCGCTGATGAAATCGGCGGGGAACTGCTGCTCGAACAGCTCCTTGTTTTCAAACGGATAGTGATGCTGTGCAAACGGCATGGAACCGGAATCGAACCAGCAGTCGATGACCTCGGGAACGCGCTTCATCGTCCCTCCGCAGTGCGGGCATCTGATGGTGACCGCATCGATGAACGGGCGGTGCAGCTCAATATCATCGGGGCAATTATCCGAAAGCTCCTTCAGCTCGGCGATGCTGCCGACGCTGTGGCGATGGCCGCAGTCCGGGCATTCCCAGATGTTCAGCGGCGTGCCCCAGTAACGGTTGCGGCTGACGCCCCAGTCCTGCACGTTCTCCAGCCAGTCGCCGAAGCGGCCCTTGCCGATGCTTTCCGGGATCCAGTTGACCGTGTTGTTGTTCGCGATCAGGTCGTCCTTCACGGCGGTCATCTTGATGAACCATTCTTCGCGCGCGTAATAGATCAGCGGCGTATCGCAGCGCCAGCAGTGCGGATAGCTGTGTTCAAATTTCGGCGCGTCGAACAGCAGGCCGCGCTCGTGCAGATCGTCCAGAACGAGCGGATCGGCTTTTTTGACGAAAACGCCGCCGAACGGGGTATCATCGGTCATGTTGCCCTTGGCGTCGACCAGCTGGACGAACGGCATGTCGTATTTGCGGCCGACGCGGGCGTCGTCTTCACCGAACGCCGGCGCCTGATGCACCACGCCGGTACCGTCGGTCAGCGTAACGTACCCGTCGCAGACCACATAAAAGGCTTTTTTATGCTGCTTTTCGGCGATCTTTGCGGCGCAGTCGTACAGCGGCTCGTACTCCATGCCTTCCATTTTTCTGCCGGGGAAGGTTTCCAGCACGGTATAGGCCGGCTCGCCCTCCTCGTGATGCAGCTTGCCGAGCACAACATCCAGCAGCGCGCCCGCCATATAATAGGTGCGGCCGTCGCACGCCTTCACCTTTGCATATTCCTCGTCGGGATTGACGCAGAGCGCAACGTTGGACGGCAGCGTCCACGGCGTCGTTGTCCACGCGAGGATATAGGCGTCCTCGCCCTTTACCCGGAAACGGACAACGGCCGAGCGTTCCTTGACGTCCTTATACCCCTGCGCAACCTCGTGCGAGGAGAGCGGCGTCCCGCAGCGCGGGCAATAGGGGACGACCTTGAAGCCCTTGTAGAGCAGGCCCTTTTCATAGATCTGCTTCAGCGCCCACCATTCGGACTCGATGAAGTCGTTGTGATAGGTGACATACGGATTCTCCATATCCGCCCAGAAGCCGACCACGCCGGAGAAATCCTCCCACATGCCCTTGTACTTCCAGACGCTTTCCTTGCATTTTTCAATAAACGGCTCCAGACCGTACTGTTCGATCTGCTCCTTGCCGTCCAGCCCGAGCTGCTTTTCCACCTCCAGCTCGACGGGAAGGCCGTGGGTGTCCCATCCTGCCTTGCGCGGGACCATATATCCCTTCATCGTGCGGTAGCGCGGGATCATATCCTTGATGACGCGGGTAAGCACATGGCCGATGTGCGGCTTGCCGTTTGCCGTGGGCGGTCCGTCATAAAAAACATAAGGCTCGCCCTGCGCGCGGGTCTCAATGCTTTTTTCAAAGATTTTGTTTTCTTTCCAGAACTTTTCGATATCGTGCTCTCTTGCGACAAAATCCATGTTTGTCGGCACCTTGCGATACATGCTGCATTCCGTCCTTTCGCGGCGCGCGGTCAGCATCCGCCCGCCGATTTTGAAAAATAAAAAGCCTTCGCCCATAACAGGACGAAGGCTTGCTGCTGCAAAACGATTCGTTGAACCACCCATTACGGCATACCGGCTTGATATGCGTTCCCGGTAACGGGGGAAACCCGGCGGGATCTACTTTTGCCCCTCCGCCGCAGGCGCACCGGGCAGGTTCAATCCGCAACTCTGGAGTGATCTTCCCCGCGGGCTACTCGCACCGGGCTTGCACTCTCCCCGGTTCGCTCTGCCTTTTGCGCTGCGGCTACTCTCTCCATCAAAGTCTTTTGCGTGTTCAATTAGATTTATCATAGCACACTCTTTTTCAAATTGCAAGCAGGAAAAACGGCATTTATCCGATCCGCCGCACGCCGCGGAGCTTTGCCGGATCGCCGGGGCAGAAAGCGGAAAAATTTCTTACTCCGCCAGCTCGGTCACCTCGCAGGGCGCACTGAACACCGCGACCGGATCGGAATCGTGCCGCTGAACGACATAGCGGGCAGGGCAGTCCTTTTCCCGGCGGAACCAGGTTTCGCTCACAAAGGGCGGGGCAGGGCAGAACGGCCGGTAATTTTCGCGGTGCGCAAGAAAATCCTCCAGCGCGCGGCGTGCTCCCTCCCGGATCAGCGCGCAGGCGCGGTTGTGGTGAAGATGCACCGCGCCGAGGTTGTGGTTTTCATATTCGCGGTCGCTGCAGTCCGCGCCGTCGTCCAGCGTAACGCCGCGCTTGACCGCGACGGTATGGATCTGCGGGATCAGCGCGCGCGCTTCTTCCGTAAAGGCACGGTCGCCCGCGCCGAAGAGCACCGGCGTGCCGTAAAATCCGGCGATCGCCGCACATTTTCCAAATTCGCCCATGGAAATTCCGTTGAGCCGGTATTCCAGAACATTGGTACTGCCGGTATGCGGCATATGCGCCAGCTTTGTACCGGCCTTTGCATGCTGGCCGACCCACGCGACCGCGTCGAATCCATCGTTCAGCCCGAACTGATGGAACACGCCCCATCCGCGGGAATATTCTGCGCGCTCGTCCAGCAGAACCGGGTCGATCCCACCGGCACCGTGCCCGTCGATCACGGTGATCTCATCGGCCCCGGCCGCAAAAAAGCCTTCGATCGCGGCATTGGTCTCCTCGGTCAGCAGCCTCTTGCCCTGTTCATAATAACGTCCTTCGGGAAACACCCAGTCCCGGAAGTTGACCACTCCGGCCACACCTTCCATGTCGGTCATGATCGCGATTTTCACAGACAGCCCTCCCGCGGCAGCAGATTTCGCTGTCATTTTATCACGGCCGTCACAGAAAAGCAACCGCGCGCCGCCGGACCGACGTATTTTTCTTACCCCAGTATCGTTGCCGAAACATACAGCGCAGTCGGGCGGCCGCTGCTGGTGATCTCAAGCACCGCGCGGAACCCGGAACCAACGGGCCGGTCGGCGGTGAAGGCGAAGCCGGCCGAAGCATGCTCCCGCCGCGGGGATCCGGGGCGGTTGGTGTAAAGATTGGCGTCGCAGCTGACCGAAACGCCCTCCGGCAACAGCCAGCGCAGACGGTAATGGCGCTGTTCCAGGAAAAAGAGCGGCGTCAGCGTGATCTTTCCGGCCAGCGGCTTTTCCGGGGAAAGATACGGCTCCCGCTCAAATTCGATCCGCGCGGAAACATAGGCGTTTTCGGCGGTAAAGCTGAACGGCGAGCAAGCAAAGACCTCATCGGCCAGCGCGCGGCTGCAGAGGGATTCCTCCGTCACGGCGGAAAAATCCTCGGCTTCGTCGCCGAAGACCGCCGTCTGCTCCGGCGCGTCGATCAGCTGCGGCAGCGACGGGCGCATTGCGGCGGGGATCAGGCTCATCACGCAGTCGGTCAGCTCGGTGCAGGTGCGCGGGAAATAGCCGTTGCCCTTGATGATGGAAAGCGTTTCGATTCTGTCGCCGATATGCCTGCTCCAGTCCTGCGGGATCCCCGCCGTTCCGTACAGGATCCCGAACAGCGAACCGAGCGTTGCGCCGGTGCAGTCGGTATCGTCGCCGCAGTTGATGGCGAGGATCATCGATTTTTTGAAATCGCCGCCGCCGTACAGCATGCCGAGCAGCACAAACGCAACGTTGGCGGGCGCCTGAAACCAGCCGAGGTCGGCGCTGTCTTCCAGCAGCAGCTGCCGCGCTGTTTTCCAGTCCTTTCCTTCGTCAAACGCCTTGCAGACCAGCCGCACGCTCCGCGCAACGCGGCAGTTTTCCGGAATGGAGGCCAGACCGATGCGGATCAGCGCGCGCACATCGCGCAGCACGAACGCGGCGCTCTCCATTGCGGCCACAAACATTGCCGCCGCGGTGCCCTCACCGTTCCCGTGGTCAACGCAGGCGTCCTCATACGCCATCCTGACCGCCTTGACGGGATTCCCGGGGTAAAGGCACGCCCAGATCTCGGTGCGGATCCATGCGCCGTTGGAATTCATCCACTTTTCATTGTTCATTGCGCCCGAAAGCGGCGGAAGCATCCCTTCGTGCAGGTTCGCCTTGCCGACGCCGTATTCGTTCCAGCAGGGGCCGATGTAGCTGCACCAGTATTCCGCCAGCAGCTTGGAATTGATCGCTTCGGGGCCGTGTTCATCCACCGCGCGCAGCCAGACCAGCTGAAGATCCAGATCGTCGTTCGGCAGAACCGTTCCTTCCGGCGTGGAAAAGCCCTGAATGTCGTTGAGCTGCTGTGCGCCTTCAAACGGCGTTCCCATCGTACCGCCGATGTTTTTGCCCACCCAGCAGGCATGGATTCTGTCCCGCAGGGACTCCCGATTGAATCGGATCATAAAAAAACTCCTTTCCGCATTGCGGTTTTCTGTGATTTCAGTATAATGGAATCAGAAGCGGGCCGCTACGCAAAAGGAGGCGAGCATCTTGCAAAACCGATCATCCCGGCCGCCGCTGCCGGCAATTTATGAAGAGGCCGAAGCGCTGGACGCCTCTCTGCAGATCCCGAATGCCGCGGCGTGTGAGCTGAAAATTTACGATGTGACCTATCTGCATTATCACAGCCTGCTGGAGCTTGGCTGGTGCATCAGCGGCAGCGGAGAGTGTTACGCCGAAGACCGGATCTTTCCGTTTTCGGCCGGAGACGTGCAGATCATTTTTCCGTATCAGAAGCATTACAACCGCAGCAGCCCCGGCAGCCCGAGCCTCTGGCATTTCATCAGCCTGAATCCGGAAACACTGCTGCCCGCGCTCGGTTTTCTGGAACCTGCCGCGCTGGAGGAATGGCTGCAGAACGAAATGGGGCTTTTCGGGGTGTTTTCCCGCGCGGAGCAGCCGCAGATCCACGAAACGGCCGTGCGCTTTTTCCGCGAGATCTTCCGCCCGGAACCCTTTTTCCCGCACCGGCGCGAGCTTTGCGGCGCGCTGCTCTGCGAGCTGTTCTGTGAGCTTTCCCGCGGCTCCGCTCCGCTGCCGAAGCTGGCGCTGCGGCGGAATCCCGTTACGGCTCAGGTCTCGCCGGCCCTGCGGCAGATCCAGCGGCAGCTTGCGCAGGGCGTTCAGCCTTCCGTCGCGTCGCTTGCCGCGCTCTGTTCCATGAGCGAGCCGAATTTTCGCCGCGTGTTCCGGCGCGCGACCGGCAGCGCACCCAAGGAGTACATTCTCTGCGCAGCCGTTCACCGCGCCGAACAGCTGCTGCTGACCACCGACGCCGAAATCGTGCAGATCGCAGCCGAAGCCGGGTTTACCGACGTTTCCGGCCTGAACCGCCAGTTTCTTGATAAAAACGGCGTTTCGCCCTCCCGGTTCCGGGCAATGCACCGCCGGTGAACGCCGGGAACCCCCCTCCCGTTTCCACGGATGAAATTGCTTTTTGACCAATCACCTGCTATAATGAACGCAATCCGGATTCTTCTGCTCAGCAGATAAAAATTCTGTAGAAAGGCGGACGCCTTATGAACCGATCTGAACGATTCCGCGCTGTTCTGGAACACAAAAAGCCGGATAAAATGCCTTTTTATTTTCCCACGATCGCTTGCTCTGTCGCCAGCGAGATCCTCGGGTACCCGGCGGACACCGGCTCGGACAGCCTGCATTTTCACGAGGAATGCTCCTGGCTGGACGGGGAGAACGCCCATGCCGAATTCGTTGCAAAGCATCATGAGGACACCATCGCCCTGCACCGCCGGCTGAACGCGGATATCCTCCGGGAAACCTGGCGTTCCTCCGCCCGCCCCACCAGAAAGCTGGACGAATACACGCTCCTGTTTGAACGCGCAGACGGTTCGCACCAGATCAAACGGTTTTACCCCGAGACCCAGACCTATGGCCTGATCGAGGATACCACTCCGGCCAAAGAGCCTGAGGATATTGTCAGGCAATATGCCGGCGAAATGGAGCGCGGCACGGACACCTCCCCTCAGGCGCTGGAGCGGATCTATCAAAGCCAACTGGAACTGAAAAAGCTTGCCGGAGACGAGTTCCCGATGATCGCCGGAGGCGTTCCCATTCCCGTTCAGATGACTTCGCCCGCGTGGCTGGAAGCAACGCTGCTGGAGACCGATCTGCTGAAGGAATATTACCTCTACCGCGCCAATATCGGCGCCAGACACATCGAATGGCTGGCAGGGCAGGGCTTCCGTTTTCTTAACGGCGGCGGAGATATCGCTTCCAACCACGGGCCGATCCTTTCGCCGAAGCTGTTTGCCGATCTGTTTGCCGAGCCGCTCGCCGTCATCGCCAACACGTGCCGCAAATACGGAATGTGTTACTGCTACCGGACGGACGGAAACATCTGGAGCCTGATGGACACCATCTTCCGGCAGGCCGGCGTACAGGCCTACGGAGAGGTCGACCGTTACGCTTCCATGACGGTGGGAGCGATCCGGGAGCAGTATCCCGAGCTGATCATTCTGGGCAACATCAGCTCCGCCACGCTCTGCACCGGAACGGAAGAGGAGGTTCGCCGGGAAACGCGCAGCAGTCTGGAGGAATCCGGCGGTACGCACTATATTCCGGGGCCTTCCAACGCAGTCGTGCATGGAACTCCTGCCGCAAACGTTTATGCCATGATCGAGGAAATTGAAAAATACCGGCCGTAAATGCTACAGAGCCGCCGCCTTCCGATCGGAAGACGGCGGCTCTGCAGTTTTATGGAGATAAATTGTTGATGGCAGATCAAAGGTATTTCCAAAGGTCGTCGTGCGGAGCGGCGATCACCGAGCTGGCGGCAAACAATCCCTGCTGCTTGGCGTATTCGCTGCCGGCCTCCACCGAAGCCTGTACCGCGCCGATGGTTCCGGTGATGAGCGCAACGCCCTTGCCGCCCATTCCCCGGGAAATACGCAGGTCGAGCACGTCCACCTTGGCGGTCTTCACAGCGGTATCCGCCGCCTTGATCGCGCTGGCAGCCGAAAAGGTCTCGATCACGCCGAGCGCGCCTCTGGGGGCTTCCAGTCCGCCGCCCAGCAGCGCCTTGATGACCGATTCGTCGATCCTGCCGAGCAGAACCGTATCGATGATCGCGGTTTTATAGTTCATTTTCACGCGGTCGAGCGCGGCCTGAACCGCCGAAAGCTCGCCGGTGATCAGGATTTCATATTTTCCCGGGCAGGAGGAATGCGCCGTGATCAGCCGGATCTCCGCCGATTTCAACGCTTCGTCGCACGCCTGAATGCCCTTTGCGATGCTTTTGATTTCAATAACGCCCACTGCATACAGCATGGCTTTTCACGCCTTTCTCTAAGCTGGAATTACCGGACGGAAAGAACGATCCGGTCCGGCGCGACCGACTGCACCACACCGCTGCGCGGCGCATGGATGTTGGCCGAGATCACGCCGTTTGCCTGCGCAATGAGCTGCCCGGCAGAAACCGCGTCCCCTTTGCCGACCGACGCTGCGGCAGGCGCTCCCGCGTGCTGCTTGAGCAGCAGGGTCAGCGTCCCGCTCTCCGGCTCACAGCCGCCGGTCAGATCGGTCATCCGGTCAAACTCCGCCACGCCGATCCGGCTCTTGAACCGGCCGGAGGGCAGAATGCGGTAATCCCGCTCCGGATCCGGCTCGGGATCGGACGCCGCCTGATACCGCAGCTTGTTTTTCGCCAGAATGCCCTTGACCTGCGCGTAAACACGCGCGGGGCTGATCCCCTGGCAGCAGGAGGTCATTTCGCACACGCCGCATCCGCTGCAGAGCTGCGCTTCGGTGAAAAGCTCCGGCATCTCCTCCACCATTGCCATCGAAGTCCGGACAATTTTATGCGGATGAAGCGGATAACCGATCAGCGCGCGCGGGCAAAGATCGGTACACATGGTACACTGGCAGCAGTTGGAGGACGCATGCACGTTGATCGCGCGGTTTGGCGTCAGCTTGCTTGCCACAGCGGGAATATCCTCCGGCAGAACAAGGATCCCCTTGGTTGTTTTCTTCACAAACGAATGCTCCGGGTCGATGATCGATCCCATTGCGGGGCCGCCGTCGATCACAACGCAGCCGTCCGGAACGGTGTTGCCCGTTGCACGGAGCAGCTCGGCGATGTTCATGCCGACCGGAACGCGCAGGGTGACGTGATTTTTCACCTTGCCCGCAACCGTCAGCCACTTTTCCGTTACCGGAGCGTTTTCCCCGACCGCGCGGCACACATTGTACATCGTTTCGGCGTTAAAGATCAGTACGCCGGCCGAAAGCGGCAGCGCCCCGGGGCGGATCACACGGCGCAGAACCTGATAGGTCAGGATGACCTCGTCGCCGATGGGGTAGGCGTTCGGCAGCATCGCAACACGGATATGCGGCGCAAGCTCCTGCCCGGGCTGCAGCCCAAGGCGCTCGACATTATGTTTTTTGATGGCAATATATCCGTTCGGGATCCCCGCGGCGGCCATGACCGCTTCGGCGCCGGCCAGAATTTCTTCCAGATGGCAGCGCACCAGATGATAGTCCGTAAACAGCAGCGGCTCGCATTCCGACGCGTTGATCAGCAGCGTATCGGCGCCCTCTGCAATTTTGACCGCAGTCGGGAATCCCGCGCCGCCTGCGCCGATGATCCCGGCGGCAGCCACGCGTTCTTTCAGTTCGCTCAGTTGCATGGTGGAAAAAGTCCTTTCGCAGAAAAAAATCACTCGTCAATGATGCCGACCACGACCGCATCGACCGGCGTATTGGTGTTCTGCAGCGCCAAACGCGCACCGCTCCCGGTCGTCACCAGCACCCGTTCTCCGATTCCGGCGCCGACGCTGTCGATCGCGACGATGTAACGGTCCGTTTCCCGGCCGTTTTCAATGATCCGGATCTCAAGGATCTTGGATCCGACAATATTCTCGTTTTTGCGGGTGGAAACGATATTTCCGACCACCTTGCCCATAATCATGGCTGTTCATTCCTTTCGCCGCGGCAGCAGACGCCCTCCGCAGGATTATTTTGCGCACGAGCCGGAACATCTGCACTGATGGATATGTACGACGGAGCCGTTGCCCAGCGCCGCCGCGTTGGCGTCGTCGGTATCCAGATGCATTTCCAGCCGGAACTTGTCGCTGACGCGGACCTGTACGTCAAAGAAGCGTGTGCGGCGCTCCGTATCGGCATCCACGGTCACGGTGTCGCCGTCCTTTACGCCGAACTGCGCCGCGTCGGCCGGGCTCATGTGAATATGGCGGTTGGCAATGATGCAGCCTTCTTTGATCGTCAGGATCCCCTTCGGCCCAACGATCGCAATCGGCGCGCTGCCGGCAACGTCGCCGGATTCGCGCACCGGCGCTTTGACCTTCAGCGTAAAGGAATCCGTGCGGGAAATTTCCACCTGCGTTTTGCTGCGCAGCGGCCCGAGCACTCGCACCTTTTCGATCGGCCGCATGGAAGGCCCGACCAGCGTCAGCGTTTCCTTGCAGGCAAACTGGCCCGGCTGCGAAAGATCCTTCATCGGCGTCAGCTCATAGCCTTTGCCGAACAGCACCTCAACGTCGGACGCGGTAAGATGGATATGACGGTTCGAAACGCCCACCGGGATCGCTCCGTCTTCCGCTTTTTTCTCTTCCGGCGCGTTTTCTCCGCCGACGACCGTTCCGCCGTTCTGCAGAATGATCTGCCGGACAATATTTTCTACCATAGCAGCATTCAGTTCCAACTGTCGTTCATTCCTTTCGGATCATTTGTCTCTTTCGGTAAAAGGACACTTTTATCGGATCGGAGCATTGCTCCGGTTATTTTCAAATCAAGCCGGCGCGCCGGAAAATCGGCGCACCGGAAAGCAAAGAAAGGGGTAACGGGATCATTTTGCTGCGGGGAGCAGCTTTTCCACGTCGCCGTGCGGCGCGGGGATCACATGGGTGGCAACAACTTCACCCAGACGTCCGGCGGCAAGACCACCGGCTTCAACGGCAGCCTTCACAGCGCCGACATCGCCGCGCACCATGATGGTCACCAAGCCGGAACCGATTTTTTCGGAACCGATCAGTCTGACGTTTGCAGCCTTTGCCATGGCATCGGCAGCTTCGATTGCGGCAACCAGACCGCGGGTTTCAACCATTCCAAGAGCTTCCATTGTTCTGTTCATTCCTTTCCGTCCGAACCGGCCTGCGCCGGCTGCGGTGTTGATTTTTCACCGTCCCTGCAGGGGCGCAGAGGGGTGAAGCCCGGCAGATAACCGAAAGGCAAAGCCCTTCAAATTATTTTGCAGAAGGCAGCAGATTTTCCACATCATTGTGCGGACGCGGGATCACGTGCGTGGCAACGACTTCGCCCAGACGGCCGGCAGCGGCGCCTCCGGCTTCAACGGCAGCCTTCACAGCGCCGACGTCGCCGCGCACCATGATGCTCACCAAACCGGAACCGATCTTTTCGGAACCAACGAGCGTAACGTTTGCAGCCTTTGCCATGGCATCGGCAGCCTCGATTGCGGCAACCAGACCGCGGGTTTCAACCATTCCTAATGCTTCCATCATGTGAATACTCTCCTTTTTCGTGTTTTCATTTGGTAAGGCTGCAGCCTTTGGCGCAGCCGGTTTTTTGGGGGCAGCCGCGCGGGACGCAGCCGGTTTTTTTGCTTCTGCCATTGCAGACGCCTCCTTGCGGGACACTTATTCGGAATCCAGATCGTCCGTGTAAAGGAATTTGGCGATTTCGGGGTGCGGGCGCGGGATCACCTCGCACAGCTTGACAACCCCGACCTCTGCCGCAGCCTTTTTGCCGGCCTCGGCGGCGGCTTCCACCGCGGAAACCGTTCCGTCGACGACCACCGTGACGAGCCGGCCGCCCAGCCTGCGTTCCACGTGGATCAGCCGCACGTCGGCCGCCTTGAGCATTGCGTCAAGTCCGGTGACCGCCGCGGTGAACGCCTGAACCTCCAGCAGGGCGATTGCCTTGTTCGGCAAGTTGTGTTCATTCTGCATCATAAACTACCGTGCCTTTCGGGCGATTTTGCTTGAGAAAACGGTGCGGATTATTTCGCAGAGGGGAGCAGCTTTTCCACGTCATTGTGCGGGCGCGGGATGACATGCGTGGCAACGACTTCGCCCAGACGGCCGGCAGCGGCGCCTCCGGCTTCAACGGCAGCCTTCACAGCGCCGACATCGCCGCGCACCATGATGGTCACCAAACCGGAACCGATCTTTTCGGAACCGACCAGAGCGACGTTTGCAGCCTTTGCCATAGCATCGGCGGCTTCGATTGCGGCAACCAGACCGCGGGTTTCAACCATTCCAAGAGCTTCCATCATAACAATCAATCTCCTTAAAAAAATTCTGCAGATTATTTTTTTCACTGACCGCCGGCTTCCCGGAAAATCAGCTTAGATCGGACTGGCGTTTTCTCTGGGGCCTGAAATTTTGTCATGCCCCAGCGCGTTGAGCTTTGCGAGCTTTTTGGTGTCTTCCTCCTGCCGTGTGATCACATAGGAGGTAATGTACATGTTGCGCACCTTTGCGGCCTCGATCCCGGCCTGCATGGCGCTTTCCACCTCGGCGACCTCGCCTTCCATTTTTACCACCAGCACAATCGGAACCTCGCACTGTTCCGCGTTGGCGGGTTTGTTGCGGTCCAGCGCCACAATCGTGACGTTGCCGGCCTTGGCTGCGGCGTCTGCCGCAACGACCGCGGTGGTAAAGCCGTACACCTCAATCATTCCAAGTGCTGCCATGAGACCATCCCTTCGTGGTTTTTTCGGTGGCTTTGCCGCCCCTCACCGCAGCTTCTGCGGTTGCCGTCAGGCAATTCCGGTCGCCCCGACCGGAAAGCAGAACTGCTGCAATTGCTAAAAGGCTCTGCCTTTTAGCAATTTGGGACGTAGCAGACCTTGATGCCCTTCTGCGCAATGTTGACTTCCATTGCTTCGTTGAGCTTATCCAGCGGGAAGGAATGGGTGATCAGCTTTTTGATCGGGATATTCATTTCGCGGCACTGCTTCAGGAACGCCATCGTGGTGAGGTAATCCTGAGCGGTGTAATCCCAGGAACCGACCAGGTTGATCTCCTTGTTGCAGAGCGCAAGGTGCGGGTTGATGGTGCAGTCGCCGTTGTTGGTAAAGAAGCCCATCTCACACAGCCCGCCGCCGCGGCGGATATAGCTGTAAACATCGGCGGCAGCAGCCGGTGCGCCGGTGCACTGGTAAGCAAAGTCGGCGCCCATTCCGTCGGTAACGGCTTTGACGAGACCGACGCGCTTTTCAAGCGTATCGGCGTTGGACTCCTTGAAGTTGATGATCGTCTTGCAGCCGATCTCCTTTGCGAGCGCAAGGCGGGCTTCGGAGCCGTCGACAGCAATGATGTGGTTGATGCCCGCCGCGCGCAGCACGCAGAGCATCATCAGACCGACCGGGCCGCAGCCCTGCAGCAGAACCTTGCTGTTGAACTTGAGCAGTCCGGTGGACTGGCCGCGGAGCAGCGCATGAACGCAGACCGTCGCAAGCTCGAGCAGCATTCTTTCCTGAACATCCAGCCCGTTGACGTTGAAGTACGTTGCGCCGGTGCCGTGGATCAGCAGATAATCGGCAAACCAGCCGTTCAGGTGGTAATCGCTGCTGTCCGGGATCAGGCCGAAGATGCCCTGTTTGTCGCAGAGGTTCGTGTTGCCCGGATGATTGCGGCAGATGCCGCATTCGCCGCATTTGGTGACGGAGGTAACGATCTTGTCGCCGACCTTCAGCGGCTTGCCGGCGGTGTCGCACTTGATGTTCTTGCCGAGGGCAACAACCTCGCCGGTGCCTTCGTGGCCGAGCACGACCGGGATATAACCGAACGGATCGCCCTTCCACTCGTGAACGTCCGTTCCGCAGACGCCGCAGCCTTCCACGCGGACAAGGATCTCATCGTCGCCGACGGGCGGGATCGGATATTCCTTGACCTCGATCTTGCGCACGCCGGTCAGCATTGCGACATGAGCCGTCTTCGGGATCTCCGGCGACGCCGCAGCTGCCGGGGCGGGAGCCGCAGCGCCCTTCTCGGTCATCTGATCGAGAATCTGGCGGACTACGCTTTCAATCTGACTTGCATTGAATTCCATGACTATGACCATCCCTTTCGTAAGGTCTTCTCTCTTTTGAAGGCATCGCCTTTCAAAAGCATAACCCTGATTGAACCTGTATTCGATCCCCCGCAAAAGCAGGGGGTGCTGCTTAAATAATGCGGAATCCGTCCGAAAGCACACAGCGGCGCTTGCGGGTAAAGCTGCGGGCGGAGGTCAGCCCTTCGCCGGTGGGTCCGGCAATGGTGAAGGTGGTGTGGCCCTCGCCGCCAAAGCCGATCCCCGCGTAGGACGGGGCGTTTTTGACGAAGATGGTCGTTTCGACCGCCTTTGCAAAGCGGGAAAGATGATCCACATTTTTGGAGTGCATATGCGCCGTGTGGCGGTTGCCGTGCTCGGCCTGAACCGCAAGGTCGATCGCTTCTTCAATATCGGCCACGCGGACGATCGGCAGGATCGGCATCATCAGCTCCGTCTGAACGAACGGATGACCGAACGACGTTTCGCAGATCAGGCAGCGAACCTCTGGGCCGACCTCCAGTCCGATCATTTTTGCAAGAACGGCGGCGTCGCGGCCGACACACTTGCGGTTGATGATCTTTTTGACGGCGCCGGTTTTGGGATCGGCTTTGTCCACCAGAACCGTTTTGACCAGTGCGTCCACCTGCTGCGGATTGAGCATATAAGCGCCGTTCTGGAGCATGTAATGAACCAGCTCGTCGGCAATGCTGGAAAACGCGAAAACCTCTTTTTCCGCAATGCACGGAAGGTTGTTGTCAAACGTGCAGCCGTCGATGATGTCCTTTGCCGCTTTGCGGATATCGGCGGTGTCGTCCACGATGACCGGCGGATTGCCTGCGCCCGCGCCGATCGCTTTTTTGCCGCTGGAAAGCACCGCGCGCACAACGCCGGGGCCTCCTGTGCAGACGAGCATGCGGATGGCGGGGTCTTTTTCCATCACCGCTGCGGAATCCATCGTCGGCTTGACAACGGAAGCAACGAGCACCTCGGGGCCTCCTGCCGCATGGCAGGCGCGGTTGACAAGGTCGACCGCATAGTTGGAGGTCGCGATCGCGCCCGGGTGGGGATTGAAGACAACGCCGTTGCCCGCCGCGATCATGCCGATCGAGTTGCAGATGACCGTCTCGCTCGGATTGGTGCTGGGCGTAATGGCGCCCACCACGCCGAACGGAGCCATTTCAACGAGCATCAGGCCGTCGTCGCCGGTTCTTGCTTCGGTGACGATATCCTCGGTGCCGGGGGTTTTATCCGCCACCAGGATGTGCTTGAGCTTTTTGTGGTCGGCGCGTCCCATACCGGTTTCGGCAACGCCGAGCTTGCCCATGATCTCGGCTTCCGCGCGGCAGAGCCTGCGGATCTCGGTGATCATTTTTTCGCGCTCCGCGACCGTCATGCTCCGGATCGCCTTGTAGCCTGCGCTGGCAGCTGCGATCGCATCATGCATATCCTCATAAATGCCGATCAGCCTTCTGCCATGATACTGCGTGGAATCCCATTCAGGCTGTTTTGCCTGTTCCGAACTGCCCATCCCGCTGAGCACCTGCTTCACGATCCGGCCGATCTGTTCTTCGGAAATTTCGTATCCCATGCATGAATCATCCCTTTCTTTGTCTTTGTTTTGCTTAAGAATCAAACATCTGTTTTGCAACCTGCGCACCGTAATCCGCAAGATCGGTATCCTGCTGCGCGGTTCCGCCGCTTACGCCAAGCCCGCCGATCACCCGGCCGCCCTGCGTAATGGGGACGCCGCCGCCGAAAACCACCATACGGCAGTTGGTGTGCTGTATTCCATCCAGCGCGGCGCCCGGCTGTGCCATGCGCCCCAGCTGTTCGGTTGTCATTTTTACCGCGACGGCCGTATAGGCTTTGTCCTGTGAAAGCTGAATGCTCACAAGGAACGCGTCGTCGTCGCGCATCAGCGCGATCAGGTTTCCGCCTTCATCCACAACGGAAACCACCGCCCGCAGTCCGGTTTCGCGCCCATGCTGCAGAACCTTTTCGCAAAGCTCCGCGGCGGAACGCAGGTTGAGCCTTCTGCCTGCGCCGGCTCCGCCTTTTTCTTCCGCCCGCACCGCCGGAACCGAACCGGGAACGTCTGTAGCCGGCGGTTCCTCCGCGCCGCCCAGATCGGTCAGCCGGGCAAGCGCATAGATCAGATCGGAAAGGCGGTTGAGCCATTTGAGCGCCGCCGCCGGAACCTGACCGGTCACGGAGTAGGTGACCGCCCGGCGTTCTGCCCGGCGGGCGATGGTTCTCGCCTGGTCGAGCGCGGCGCCTCCCGGCGTTTTGCCCGGCAGAATGAAGCCCGAAAACTCCGGCGTTTCCTTCTGGATGGAATCGATCACCCGCTCCAGATTGGCGGTTTCTTCCTCGCTGGCAAACGGTTTTCCGCCCGCCAGTTCGCCGCAAAGCCGGATCAGATCGCTCTGCAGCGGCTCGATCAGCGGCGCGGCCTTCGGCGCAGCGCATTTTGCCGCGCCCAGCGCACTGCCAAGCTCATCGAGCGTTCCGAGCAGTTCAAAAACGGGGCTGTCCTTGGGAATATTCCGGCGGTTCATCGTGCTGGCACGGCCGCCGTCGCCCGTTTTGGTATAAAGCTTCATGGGTTTCAGCCTCCCTTCTGTGGGATTTCAGATTCTTTCCTGCGGAGCGCTCCGCCTTTCGGGCAGTCTCCGCAGGCAGCGGAAGTTCCTTCTTCTTTACTCCGCTTTTTCGCTCATCGCAAGCCCCAGCGCCACGGCGCTGTGCGGAGCAAGCCTGCCGAGCAGATTGGCGCGGCCGGTGGTGATCCGGTAGGGGGCAAGCGCTTCGGCAAGCAGGTCGGGGATCTCAAAATCCTGTGAGCTGCCGCCGACCAGCGCGACCGAACCGATGTTCTGCAGCCGGCCGTCCGGTGCAACGGCCCGCAGCGCCCGCAGTGCATTGACCAGAAAGACCTTGCGCTTTGCTTCGCGCCGCACCAGCGCGATCCGGTCGATGGAAAGCCTCTTGGAGGATTTGATCGGGATCAGCGTATCCTCCGCCACGATCACCACCCGGGCAAACAGCTCGGGGGGAAGCGGCTCCGAAACGAATTTGACGCTGCCGTCCTCAAACCGGAGGAACAGCAGCCCTTCCACCTTTGCGAGCGGATATTTCTTGATGGCCTCGGCCAGATCGCGGTCGTGCAGATCCAGCTCGAGGTCGATGATTTTCGTGACCATTTCTCCGGCTCCGGCGTGATGCACCGCCGCAACGGTTTTATCGGCGGTGATCAGCGCTGCGTCGGTCGAACCGCCGCCAAGATCGAGGATCGCCAGCGGCAGGCCTGCGCCCGGCGTTGTCAGCGCGCCCCGGAGCGCCATTTCGGCTTCGCGCCCGGCCACACGGACAAAAATTCCGGTCCGGCGGGAGAGTTCATCGGCGATCGCCTGCATCGGCAGCGCAGAGGTCTGCACCATGGCCGCCAGCAGCACGACGTTTTCCATCGCCGCTTCTCCGGCGAGCGCTCCGGCAACCTCGACGCTGGAGAACGTATCCACCGCGTGCAGGTCGACGATATGCAGCTGATCGACCGGTTGGTCCGTCAGCAGCGCCATGCCGTTTTTGACGCGGGTGACGAGCGCGCCGACGTTTGTTCCCGCTTCGCCGAGCACATCGGTGATCTTCCCGACGCTTTCGGCCGCTTTGAGGATCTCTTCCGCACCGGCGTTGACGTCCAGCTCCCGGACGCCCTTCGTTCCGCGGATGGTGACGGTGCCCGCGCGGATCCTGCTGACCTGAACGCTTGCGCCCTTAGCCCGCAGCACCACGCCGGAACGGCATCCGATCAGGCTGCGCGCCACCGGGATCGCGTCGCGCGTTTCCTGCGCGTTCAGCCCGAAGATCCCTGCGATCCCGTAAGGATTGGAAAGCGTCTGGATGCATTTTCCGTTCCCCGCAACCTCAACGGCAGCCGGAACGCCCAGCTCCACGCGCTCAATATTGCGCACCTCGTCCACGATCGGGATCACCTGCGGAAGGCGGTTCGCGATCAGCACGCCGTCGTCGTTGCGGCAGATGGCGGCGGCGACGGAAACGCCGTTTTTCATCGCCTGCAGCAGCAGCTCCGCGGCGCGGTAATAGGGAACCTCCTGCGGGATCACCGCGACCAGCGGCTGCGTTCTGTCGGTCAGCGCGTCGATCGGCGCCGTAACGCCGACCGCAAGCCCTTCGCCGCCCGGCGTATCGGGATTGTGGCCGATCATCGCGGAACCGATGACCTTTGTTTCGCTGATGGTGTCCATCGAAAGGTCGCTGATTACGGGCGCCGCCTGATTCAGGCGAACCTGCGCCAGATCGGCATATTTCAGCCCGCCCTGCCGCAGCGCTTCGTCCAGCGCTGCAATGCACCCGGCAACGTTGTCCTTTGTGCCCTTGACGCCTGTCGTTTCCGTCATGGCGCCGGAGAGATAACGGATCCCGGAATCGGTGCGCTCGATGATGACGACTTCGGTCGTGCTGTTGCCGATATCCATGCCGGCGATCAGGCGTCCGTTTTCCATCATGATCCGTCCTTTCGTAAAAATTCTGCCGCGGAGCCTGCTGCCCTTATTTCAGCAGAATCCCGCGTTTCTGATAGATCCCGGCAGCCTCGCGCACCAGCTTTGCGCAGCGGGGCGCCTGATACCGGTTTTCCAGCGTATCGGCCATGGCGCAAAGTTCCTGATACGTTGCGCGGTTCGGGCGAAGCTTGTCGTACATCTGGATCACCAGCTCGTCGGGAACGTCGGTCATTTCGGCCGCGCGGCGGAAATTTTCCGCCACCTGCGGCTTGCCGGCGCTTTCGGCCACCTCGGCCTGCATCAGCAGCATTTCGCGCGAGATGCGGATATCCTTGTTTTCCACTTCTCCGCGCTGAACTGTTGAAACATCGATCTGCGAAACCGGGCGTCCGTCCGGCGTTTTTACCCAGTCGGGGTGCTTCTGCAGGATCGGATAATCGGCGGCGGTCACGCCGGAGGCTGCCTTGTTCTGCGAAGCGGCAGGCGCTGCGCCGGCTTCCTCTGTCAGCCGCGTTACGACCTGACGGACGATCTCATCCATTTCAGGCATGCCACTTCACCTCCAGTTCCACCGGAGCGGCGCCCTCCACGATATGCTGCGTTTCCTTGATGTGAAGGATCGCGGCGCGCGCCTGAAATTTCGGCCGGACCATGCAGTCGTTCGTCACTTCGACCGGAACGGGGGACTGCCCCTTTGCATAGCGCGCGGCGTTTTTGCCGATATGGCGGTAAATTTCCAGCGTGATCAGCGGCGCCTGCGGGAACAGCTCGAGATTCGTCAGCGGAAAAAGATCCTTCTGATGGATCACGGTCGTTCCTTTGGACTGAATGCCGATGCCGATGCCGCTTCCGCTCAGCTTTGCGGCACGCTGGGCAATAAACGAAACGTCTGAAATATCGCGGAAGCGGACGAACCGCGGATGAAGCCCTTCTTCCTCAATGCCTGCGGCGATCTCCCGCAGAACATCGGAATGCGAAAGGCCGTTGATCGTTTCCACCTGAGAAAGCGCAAACGCCGGTGCAACGCCGATGACCACTTCGTCCGGGGCGGCGCCCTGTTTTGCTTCGTCCAGGTCGCGCACCGTCATGCGCAGGCCGATTGCTCCCGTGCAGCTTCCGCTCCGGGCGCCTGCGGAAGCCTGCGCCTGCGGGGCGGGCGGCGGGGCAGAGGCAGCTTCCTGCTGACGGAGCGCTTCGATAACCTTTTCGGTCACAAGCTTTACCAGTTCCTGTTCATTCATCGGGAAGTCACCTCCTTATTTAATGCTGTCGCAGTCAAATGCCTGCGGAATATTCTTGACCTTTTCCCATTCCTCGCCGTGCAGCCGGTAGCCGGTGCCGGGACCCTGATAGGTGTTCGGGCTGTTGACGCTGGAGAATACATGAAAATCCTTGTCCAGAATGGCGGCCGTGTGCAGATAATCGCCCGAAATGCGCTGCTTGAGCATGTTCAGCACCGCCTCGGCAACATCGGCAAAGCCGGCGTCGGCCAATGCGCGGACAATGTCCACCCCGGAGACCTCGCCGTCCAGGATCCGTTTGGCGGCCTTCAGGTCTTCGTTGACGTCGCGCTGGACGGAGACATCCCTGCTGCCGTTGGCAAGCACGTTCTGTTCCACCTCTTCGTCGGTAACGGGCGGGAAATTCAGCGCGGCAAAAACAGCCTGCATCGCCTTTGCCGCCTTGCGGCGGACGGCGAGCACCTGCTCTTCGGTTACGGGGCGCAGGCCGCCGTCCACCTTCAGGTCGCGCTGCAGAATATTGTAATCGTCAAAATCCTCGGCGTCAAAGTTCGAACCGGCGAACATGTTGTCGTAGTTCGGGGTGGAGCTGTAGCCCGAGAAGATGAAATCGGTGCCCGGCAGCATCTGCATCAGCATCCGCGCGGTGCGGCGGATATCGGAATGGGAAAACGTCTGGTCGTTGCCGGACGCACATTCCAGCCCGAGCGACGCGGCCAGCAGGTTTTCGGCCAGCACCTCCCGGATGCCGGAAGGCACGGAACCGACCAGCCCGATGCAGCTGATGGAGCCGTTCTGCGTTCCCTGAACGCCGGCGCCCTTGATGACGAGCAGGCAGCGGGCCTCCAGGTAAAGCATGGATTTCTGCTCGGCGTTGCCCATCAGCGCCTCGCTGCCCGAGCCGGAGGTGCAGCGCATCTTCATGCCGCGGGAGGCATAGGCCGAAGCAAGAAACGCCTTGCTGTAAGGGGTGTCGTCCCCGTCGATGAAAACTTTTTCGGTGCCGTAGACGGAAATAGTCTCGGCGTAGGTCGTCAGGCCCTGCATACCGAGCTTCAGCTCGGTGGCCTCTTCCACGGCGCACTGCGCCAGCACGCCCGGCCGGCCGCACTGACCGCCCACCAGGATCCCGACGGCGCAGAGCGGTGCGTAGCGGGCGATGCCGACGGTGGTCTCCTGTTCGGCAAAGCCGCGCAGCGCGGCTTCGGCTGCGTCGCAGGCGATCTGCACCGGATTATCGCGCAGGTTCGTCACATGGCACTGGTTTGCCGGGTAGCTGCGTTCGCGCACCTTCTGCATCGCCATCATCATTTCGACGACGTTCATCTGGCGCACGACCTGACTCAGCTTTGCGGGCGTCATGCCGCCCATCAGCCGGGTGATCTCCTTTTTGTCCACATGGATATCGACCAGCTTGCGCGCCATTTCCACCGGGCAGATCGCCATGGCTTCCCCGGCGCTGTTCAGGTCGATCGCATGGTCGGCAATGAATTCGTCGATAAAATCGAAATCGGCACGCTGTTTGCCGTCCATCTCCGTGATGACTCCGTTTTCGATCCGGAGCGACGGGGCGGGGTCATAGGGCGATTTCATTGCCGTAAAGCCGGCCTCCGGCCATTCGGTGATGAATCCGTCAAGGTTCACCGCGCGCTTTGAGAGCGCTTCAAATCGTTTGCTTGTTGGCATTGACGGTTCCCCTTTCTGACGCGGTCAAATTACTTTTTTTCAAGCTCGGCAAGCACCAGCTTGGTGATCTGGCTGACGAGGTCGCTGCCGGCCGGAGAAGGCTCCGCCGGAATCTGGCAGCCGTCGGCGCAAAGGGCGTTCTGCTTGCATCTGCATTTTTCGGTGCCGAGGTTCGGGCACTTTTTGCAGCCCGGATGGCGGCCCGGGATCTGCATCTTTTTGCGCAGCTCCATCAGCTTTTCAAGGTCTTCGCAGTCCAGCTCCTGAATATCGCCGATCTGGCTGGCGGTCAGGCAGATCTTTGCGTAATATTCCACTTCGTCCATGACGAAGAACGCCTTGGTCAGCGTGTTGCCGACGGCGAGCGCACCGTGGTTCTGCAGCAGGAACGCGTCGTGGTTCTGAATGTACGGCGCAAGGGAATCCGGAATCTCCTTGGTGGAGGGCGTGCCGTAATCGCAGACCGGAACGGTGCCGATGGTCAGGATCGCTTCCGGCAGGATGAATTTATCGAGCGGACGGTTGCAGACGGCGAACGCGGTCGCTGTCGGCGGGTGCGCATGCACAACGGCGTTGACGTCCGGGCGCTCTTTGTAAACGCGCAGGTGCATTTTGATTTCGGAGGACGGGTTCAGGCGGCCTTCGATCTTGTTGCCGTTGCCGTCGATCTTGATGATCATGTCCGGGGTCATATAGCCTTTGGAAACGCCGGTCGGGGTGCAGTAAAACTCGTTGTCGTTCACCTTGACGGAAATGTTGCCGTCGTTTGCGGCGACAAAGCCTTTGGAATAGATCCGTCTGCCGATCTCACAGATTTCTTTTTTGATTTCATAGGGGGACTGCATCATACATCTTCTCCTTTACGGATAATTATTTTTTATTTCTTCCCGGCAAAAGACTGCGTATCAAGCGCGATCATATATTCCTCGTCGGTCGGAACCACCCAGGTCTGAACGCGGGCGCCCGGCGCGGAAAGATTGATCTCTTCGCCGCGGGTCTTGTTCTTTTCGGCGTCGATCGCGATGCCGTAATAGTCCATATCCTCGCAGACAAGGCGGCGGACATTCGACTGGTTTTCGCCGATGCCGGCCGTGAAGACGAGCGCGTCGATGCCGTTCATTTCCGCAATATAGCCGCCGATGGTCTTCTTGATGGAATTGGCGAGAATGTCGAGCGCAAGCTGCGCGCGTTCATTGCCGTTCGCGGCGGCCTCGGTGATGGTGCGGCAGTCGTTGGAAAGGCCGGAAACGCCGAGCAGTCCGCTCTTGCGGTTGATCAGATCCTCGACCTCCTGCCCGCTCATGCCGCAGGAATTGATCAGATAAGTAAGCACGGTGGGGTCGATGCTGCCGGAGCGCGTTCCCATCGGGATACCCTCCTGCGGGGTAAAGCCCATCGAGGTATCGATCGCAACGCCGTTTTTCACCGCCGTGATCGAAGAACCGTTGCCCAGGTGGCAGGTAATGATCTTCAGCTCCTCGAGCGGTCTGCCCATCAGCTTTGCCGTCCGGGCGGAAACATAGCGGTGGGAGGTACCGTGGAAGCCGTAGCGGCGGATGCCCTTTTCGGTGTAAAGCTCATACGGCAGCGCGTAAACATAGGCTTTCGGCTCCATGTGTGCGTAAAACGCCGTGTCGAACACGCCGACCTGCAGCTTGCCGGGCATCAGGCGGCTGCAGCCGTTCATCCCCTTGATCGCGGGCGGGCCGTGCAGCGGATTGATCGGAATGATCGATTCCAGATATCTGATGACCTCGTCATCAATGACGACCGACTGCTGATACTTGCCGCCGTGGGCAATGCGGTGACCGATCGCATCGATCTCATCGACGCTGCCGATCACGCCAAGCTCCGGATCCGTCAGCAGGCGGATGACCTCTGCCAGCGCCTCGTCATGCGTCGGGAACGGAACGTTCGCCTTGTACGGCTCGCAGCCGGGCCGTTTGTGGGTAACGTTGCCCTCGGTGCCGATGCGCTCGCAAAGACCCTTTGCAAGCACCTCGCCGGTTTCCATGTTGAAGAGCTGATACTTCAGCGAGGAGCTGCCGGCATTGATAACCAGAATTTTCACGGGTAAAATCATCCTTTCAAAAGGTCTGGAAAATGGGGAGGAGCAGGCCCCTCCGTTTCTCTTTGCAAGATCTTATACCATGATCTTTAAAAAGCGTTCATATGCCTCATCATAAGCCCCGGGGTTCTGCGGCTCATAATGCTTCGGCTGTTCGCTAGCGGCGATCACGCTGCGCGCCTGCCCGATCCCGCTCAGCTCGCCCAGTGCGATCAGCTGAACGGCAAGGTTGCCGGTCGCGGTGGCTTCGATCGGCCCCGCGATCACCGGGCAGCGGCAGGCGTCGGCCGCCATCTGGCAAAGCAAACGATCCTTTGTCCCTCCGCCGATCATATGGATCACACCGTAGCTGCGGCCGGTCACTTCCTCAATGGAGCGGCGGGCGTAGCGGTATTTCATCGCAAGGCTTTCATAAATGCAGCGCATGATCTCGCCGCGGGTCTGCGGAACGGTCTGCCCCGTTTCACGGCAGAACTCCTGCACACGGCGGGGCAGGTTGCCCGGCGGCGCAAAGCGGGCGTCGTCCGGGTCGATAAAGCAGGTAAACGGCCTGACCGCAACGGCCTCCCGTTCCAAATCGGCGTAGCTGACGTCGGCTCCCTCGCGGATCCACTGGCGGCGGGATTCCTGAATCAGCCACAAGCCCATGATATTCTTCAGAAAGCGCACCGTCCGGCCGTAGCCGCCCTCGTTGGTCAGGTTGAAGCGGCGGCTGGTCTCGTTGATGACCGGCTTTTTCAGCTCGGTGCCGAACAGCGACCACGTTCCGCAGCTGATGTAAATAAAGTCGTCCTCCTGCGTCGGAACGGCAACGACCGCGGAGCCTGTGTCATGCGTTGCGACCGCAATGACCGGAACGGCCGGGCAGCCCAGCTCCTCACAGATCTCCGGGGAAAGCGTTCCGTAGGTTTCGCCCGTCTCGATCAGCTCCGGCAGCAGCCTGTCGGGAATATTCAGCTGCCGCAGCAGATCTCTTGCCCAGCCGCCCGTTTTCGGGTCGAGCAGCTGCGAGGTGGAGGCGATGGTATATTCGGCGCGTTTTGCGCCGGTCAGAAAATAAGCGAAAAGATCCGGCATGAACAGCAGCGTTTCGGCTCTTGCCAGCGTTTCGGCGTCGTTTTTGACCATGGCCTCCAGCTGAAACAGCGTGTTCAGATTCATCAGCTGGATGCCGGTGCGGTCGTAAAGCTCCTCGCGCGGAACGGTTTTGAAAACCTCTTCCATCATGCCGTCGGTGCGGCTGTCGCGGTAATGCACCGGATTTTTCAGCAGGCGGCCTTCGCTGTCCAGCAGGCCGAAATCAACGCCCCAGGTGTCGATACCGATCGCATCAAAGCCGCCGGCGTGAACCGCTTTGGTAATCCCCTGCTTGATCTCGAAGAACAGCCGCAGTACGTCCCAGTACAGTGTTCCGCGGACATTCACCGGGTCGTTTGAAAAGCGATGGATCTCTTCGAGCTGCAGCCTTCCGTCGGAATAGGTTCCGAGAATGGCGCGCCCGCTCGAGGCGCCGAAATCGAACGCCAGCAGTCTTTTTCCGCTCAATGAAATCACCTCGTTATAAAATCGGGATAGGCTCCGTCAGCGCTTCAGCGTGACCTCGGACTCGTATTTTTTCACCTCGTCGAGCCATTCCAGCCCGACGCCGCAGTTGTTCTTTGCGCAGTAATAATCCCAGACCAGCCCGAACGGCTTTGCCCGGAACTCCTGCGTCCAGGCCAGGCGGGAGGTGCTGTCCCCGCTGCGCTCCATCGTCTGGATGGTCTCTGCCGGTTCCAGCAGCGCTTCCAGCAGCGCCTTGCGGGTATTGCGCATACCGATGACCCATGCGGCGATGCGGTTGATCGAAGCGTCAAAATAATCGGTCGCGATATAGACGCGATCCAGCGCGTTCAGCCGCACCAGCTCGCTCATAATGGCGCGGGTCTCGTCGTCGAACGCGACCACATGGTCGCTGTCCCAGCGGACCGGGCGGGAAACGTGGAGCAGCAGCTTCTGTTTGAACGCGAGCAGCGCGGAAAGCTTGGCCGAAACCATTTCCGTCGGATGAAAATGGCCGGTATCCAGCGTCGGGATCACATCGCTGCGGCTCATGGAATAGCACAGGCAGAATTCATGCGAACCGGCGGTATAGCTTTCCAGACCGATGCCGAACACCTTGCTTTCCAGCGCGTCAACAACGCCGGGAGCCGGTTCCGCAAAGATCCGGTCGTAGCTGTCCTTCAGGCGGAGGCGCGGCGCGATGGTGTCCGCCGGCACCTCTTTGCTGCCGTCCGGCGTCCAGTGGTTGATCACGCACTCTTTTCCGGTGCGCTCCGCAAAGTAGCTGCCGATCCGGCGGCAGCGTCTGTCATGCTCGATCCAGAATTCGCGGATCGCCTCGTCCGCATTGGAAAGCGTGCCGTTTTCGCTCTTCGGGTGAGAAAAGAACGTCGGGTTGAAATCCAGCCCGTAGCCGCGTTCCACGGCCCAATCCGCCCATTTTTCAAAATGCTCCGGCGCGATCTCGCTGCGGTCGACAAACGAGTCGCTTTCCAGATAACTGGCGTGGAGATTGATCTTTTTGACGCCCGGAATGAAGCGGTTGGCAAAATCGATATCCGCGCGCAGCTGTTCGGGTGTTTTTGCTTTGCCAGGATAGTTGCCCGTTGCCTGGATCCCGCCGGTAAGCGCGCCGTCCGCCTGTTCAAAGCCGCCGACGTCGTCTCCCTGCCAGCAGTGCATGGAAACCGGCACCGCGTCACATACGGCAATTGCCCGGTCGACATCCACCCCATAGGAGCCGTACAACTCGCGCGCCAGTTCATACCCCTTCTGAACATCGTACATGTGGAAATGCTCCTTTCTGAACAATTGCTGAAATTCCGTTGGTTGATTCTCTTCTGAAAAAGGCGCAGTTCCGCCCTTTTATACGCTTTCATTATAATCGGCAGATGCGCATTTGTCCACCCTTGGCGCTCATTTCGATAAATGAACACTTGATTTTCCTGAATTAATCAAATATAATCATAAATGAACATCAAATCTACAGGGAGGTCAAACGCTATGCTTCCGTTGGAACGGCAAAATACCATTCTGGAACTGGTCAGGCAGCGCCGCGCCATCTCGGTGGAAGAGCTTTGCCGCCAGCTGTATTCCAGCGGAGCAACGATCCGCCGCGATCTGAAAATGCTGGAGCAGAGCGGGCTGCTGCGCCGGACGCACGGCGGCGCCGTTTTTGTGGAGGACGCCGCAAAGGATTCGCCCGCCATGCTCCGCGAGGCGGAAAACCCCGGCCCGAAATCCATCATTGCCCAGAAGGCGCGCGAGCTGATCTGCGACGGGCAGACGCTGTTTCTCGATTCCAGCACGACCGCCTGCCGCCTTGCCGAGCGGCTGACCGGCTTCGGGCAGCTCCGGGTGGTGACAAACGGGCTGAAGACCGCCATGATCCTTTCGGAGATCCCGGGCATTCAGGTTTACGGCACCGGGGGAAAGCTGCGCGAAAATGCGCAGTCCTTTGTGGGAACGCAGACCACCGAGGCCATCGCGCGCTTTCACGCCGATCTTGCGTTTTTCTCCTGCCGCGGGGTGCACCCCGAAGGCGGGATCACCGATTCCAATGAGGACGAGGCCGACGTAAAAAAGGCGTATCTGCACAACGCCAGCCGCTCCGTCCTGCTGTGCGATTCCAGCAAGCTCGGCCGGCAGATGTTCTGCAAGGTCGGGCCGGTCTCCAGCGTCTGGAAAATTTTTTCCGATCTTCCGCTCCCCGCGGAATACCTCCTGGAATGACCCCGGCGGCGGACAATCCCTCTTCTTTTTTGCATGGAAAAGGCGGCTGCAGTATCGACCTGCAGCCGCCCCTTTTTGATTTTATTTTATTGATTTTATCCCATCGCCGCGCCCTGCGGCAGGAGCATCCGGCAAAGCTCCACGCGTGAACTGACGCCAAGCTTCTGATAGCCGTTGTACAGCAGCTTTTTGACCGTCCCCTCCGAGATCTCCATCCGGTGCGCAATATAACGGTTCGGGTATCCCTGCGCCGCCAGCGAAAGCGTTTCCTTTTCGCGCGGAGTCAGCCTGCCGCCCGGGGCAGCGGGCACCGTCTGCGGCGCTGCCTGCACCGGAACAATGGTCACCGTCATCCGTTTCGTCCCGTCCTCGTCCTGCACGGGCAGCACGCTGACGTCATAAACGCCGCTGTTGAGCTGCGCCTGCCCCGTGCCGGGCATTCCGCTCTGAAAGCCTTTCCGCACTGCGTCGCTCTGCAGCAGCTCTGCCACCGGAAAGCCCTTCCGGAGCAGTTTTTCACAGCTGCGGTTAAAGCCTTCCAGCACGGGGCTTCCGCCGGAAAACAGAAAGGTTGCGACCGCATACGGGCATTGGTCAAACCCGCTCTTTTTCAGCCGGCTGCCCGCGCAGTGTTCAAAAAACTCCTCCGCCGCGCAGGGAGCCGCCAGCAGCAGCCAGCCGTTCTGCCGTTCCTGCTCCACCGGCAGGCAGAGGATCCGGAGAAAACCGTGGCCTGTCCCCGTTTCGTCGGGCACCATTTCATAAAAGCAGAGGCCCTTCTGGCGTTCTGCACAGGCAAACAGCCGCGCAGACCGCAAAAACGACAGGCGGGCAAAGGTTTTTTCCGTCACCTCGGAGGGGAAGCGATAATACCGCTCCGCGGTGCTGTTGCCGGAAAAGAGGCGGAATCCCCTGTTTGCATCCCGCCCGGCAAGGATCGAACGGTAGCCCGGAACGTAAAAGCTTGCCAGATCGACGGAATTCCCGCTGCAGTAACGCGCAGCAACTTTTTCCGGGCTGCAGCGCCGCGCTGCCAGCTGCAGAAACGGCGGCATGTTTTCCAGCGTAAGCTCCCAGAACGAGGTTCCGTTCTGCTCCTTCAACTCCGCAAAATAGCGCAGCCGTCGTTCCGGCAGCAGCCGTTCCGACAAAAGCTCCGTCAGAAACGGCAGTTCCTTCTGCAGCAGCCGGAACACATTCTTGCCCCTGCACTCCGGCTCTGCATGAAACTGCGTAAAAAACAAAGGAGAGGCGTCGCAGAGCAGAAGCGTTTCGTTTCCCCGAAACAGCAGCGAGCACCGAAAGCTGTCCTGTCCGGGCGTATTTTCCGGCGCACACGGAGTATTTACCGCCAGAATACTGTTGTCCATTCTTCATTCCCCGCTCCCAGTAAAAGATTCGATCCGGAAGCGGGTGGATACACAAGGGATAGTATGTGACAAAAATCTGCACATCCGTGCGCAATGTATCATTTTTCCCGCGAATCCCGATCGATCAGAACAAAACCATTATATCCAGTTTTTTACCGCCATACAAGATATTGAACGCAGGTTTGTGAGCAATTTTCACATTTGTGTGTTAAAAACGCATCAAGAAATCCTTCCGGATCTCCTGATGCGCATTTTTTCTTCTTTTGTCTGTCGGTCTTATTCCTCCCGGGAAATCAGTGCCGCATAAATTTCGCCCTTGCGGACGCCGCTTTCCCGCGCGGCGCGTTTTGCTGCCTCCGAAACGGAAAAGCCCTGTTCGCAGAGAGACCTGGCCAGCGCGACCGCATCCTCCGGCGTGGCGCAGAGCGGTTCCGGCTCTTCGGGGGCGCCCTCCAGCACCAGAACGAATTCGCCGCGCGGCGCCTCGGCGGAAAAGCGCTCCCGCGCTTCGCCCAGCGTGGTACGGATCACCTCTTCGTGCAGTTTGGTCAGCTCGCGCACCAGCGCGATCCTGCGGGACGGGCCAAACGTCTTCTCCAGATCCTGCAGCGTTGCGGCCAGCTTATGCGGCGCTTCGTAAAAAACCATTGTCCGCCGCTCGCCGCGCAGCTGCTCCAGGTGTTCCCGCCGGCTTTTTCTGGCGGTGGAAAGAAAGCCTTCGAACGTAAAGCGGCCGGTGGGCAGCCCGGAAACCGCCAGCGCCGTCACCACCGCGCTCGGCCCCGGAACGGCGGCAACTTCAATGCCGCGCGCGGCGCACTGCGCAACCAGCAGCTCGCCCGGGTCGCTGATGGCGGGCATCCCGGCATCGGTGACCAGCGCGCACGTTTCTCCCGCCTCGATCCTGTTGCAGATCAGATCGCCGCGCTCGAGCTTGTTGTGCTCAAAATAGCTGATCATCGGCTTTTTGATACCGAAATGATTGAGCAGCCGCAGCGTGACGCGGGTATCCTCGGCGGCAATAAAATCGCACTCGGCCAGCACCTGCTGCGCGCGGGGCGAAAGATCCCCCAGATTTCCGATCGGCGTTCCGACGACCATCAGTTTTCCCTGCATCGTTTCTCCTCCGTTATCCATGCGCAATGTTCCGTCCGCTGCGCCGCGGACAAAAGCTCCGGCGTTTTCTGCTCGGGCAGCAGAACAAGCCCCTCGCCGCCGCCCTTGACCGCGCAGAGCAGAAAAAGCTTCGGCTCCCGCCGGGCCGAGGTCCGCACAAACTGCAGCTGCTTTGGGGTAAGCCCGGCGCCGCAGAGGGCATGCATCACGCCCGCCAGGCGCTCGGTGCGGTGGCAGAGGCAGAATCTTCCGCCGTTTTTCAGCAGCCGCGCCGCTGCGCCGCAAAGCTCCCCGAGCGTCAGGCTTTCTTCCGCGCGGGCGGCCCTTCGCGCCGGGTCTTCCGGTGTTTTTCCCGCGTCCGGGCGGAAATAGGGCGGGTTGCACACGACAAGATCAAACGCGCCTGCCGGCAGCACCGGCAGGCGCAGGTCGGCGCAATGCACCGTGATCCGCCCGGAAAGGCCGTTTTCCTCCGCGGCCCGCGCGGCGATCGCGGCTCCCTCTGCCTGCAGCTCCCATGCGCTGATCCGCAGCGCAGGGCGCTCTGCTGCCCACAGCAGCGGGATCACGCCGCAGCCCGTTCCCAGATCGGCAGCGTTTGCCGCCCGCGGCGCGCAGCGCAGGGCAAACCGCGCCAGCAGCAGCGCGTCCATGCCAAAGGAAAACGAATCGCTGACCAGCGCAAAAACGCCGTTTTCCAGCTCCTCGCGCCGGAGCTTTGCGCCGTTCACAGCTTGTCGCCGTTGCTGCGCACAAAATTGAGCAGTTCCTGCAGGATCCGCTCCAGAAAATTGCTCAGCGCATACCGGTTGCGCAGGAAAAAGTAACATGCCGTCAGCGCGCCCGCGATCAGCAGAACGATCACCCCGCGTACAAAGCATGCCCGCGCCAGCGAGCGGTGCGCGCGCGTTTTTGCAAACAGAAACCCGGCCAACGCCGAAGCGATCAGCCCGACGCCGGGCAGATCATACAGCACCAGCAGCCAGAACGTCGCCGCTGTGCCCGGGCCGCTTTTCTTCTTTTTCTGCCGCTCCGGCGCAGGGACTTCCGCCTCTTCCGGCTGCGGCAAAGGCTTCTGCGCTGCGGCGGTTTCCGCTTCGCTTTGTCGTTCTGCGGCCCCGCCGGCCGGCGTCTTCATTTCTTCTTCGCGGCTGCGTTCCTCTTCTGTCATTGTAAAGACCATCCTTTCAAACCGGCATCGGCTCTGGTTTGCGGTTTTGTTCGTATTCTACTTCATTTTTCGCCGCCCGTCAAATCTCCGGGGCAGAGGGCTTCCTCCGCGCGGTCTTGCCGCAGGGCGCGGAACCTGATATGATAAAGGCATCGATATTCCCCGCACACCGTGCGGAAAGGAGGTGCGCCGTGAGCGCATTCTGGCTGAAGGTGATCGCTGCTGCGGCAATGCTGACCGACCACATCGGCGCTCTGTTTTTCCCGCAGACGGCCGTTCTGCGCATTGCCGGCCGCCTTGCGTTTCCGATCTATGCCTTTCTTGCGGCGGAGGGCGCTGCAAAAACGCGTCATCCCGGCCGGTACCTTGCCCGGCTGGGCGCTTTTGCGCTGCTTTCGGAGCTGCCGTTCCGGCTGGCCTTTTCGATCAGCCTGAACAAACCGGCTCTGCTGAATGTGCTGTTCACGCTGTTCGCCGGGGCGGCATGCTGTATGGTCTGCTCGGTGCAGAAAGCGCTGCCGTCCTTCTGCTTTATTCTTTCGGCCGCCGCCGCTGCCCAGCTTTCCGGGTCGGACTACGGCGCCTACGGCGTGCTCTGCATCGTATGCTTTTACCTGCTCCGCCGCGAAAAAGCAGGGCAGGGGATCGTCTTTGCGCTGCTGACGGCGTTCAACAGCATCCTTGTCCCCGCGCCGCTGCAGGCGTTTGCCGTGCTGGGGCTGGCGCCCTGCGCACTGTATTCCGGAGAACGCGGCCGCGACCTCCGCTGGCTGTTTTATGCCTTTTATCCCGCCCATCTTCTGTTGCTCTGGGCAGTCCGGCTGATCGTCTGATCAGCCCTGTTCCCGGACGACGGCGTCGCACCACGCGTCAAAATCGGGATCGGGCTGCGCGGCCTCCGGGTGGGAAAGCGCATATTCCACCGATTCACGCAGACCGCTTTCCGCGCGTATTTCCGCGCAGAAGCCCGGCACCAGCCGCTTGAGCTTGCTGTTGTCAAACAGCACGGAATTGGATTTATCTCCGAGCAGCGGGCCTTCCTGCGAAGGATCCCGCCGGATGATGGCGTCGCTCGCCACGTGGCAGAACACCGGTTCCCGCCCGAGCGCCCGGCCGATCGAACGGTAGATCTCGTTCCACGGCAGGCTTTCGTCCGAGGTGATCTGTACCGCTTCGCCGACGGCGGCCGGATTTGCCATCAGGCCGACAAAGCCTTTGGCAAAATCCCTGCTGTGCGTCAGCGTCCAGAGCGAGGTTCCGTCGCCCGCCACCACGACCGGCTTGCCGCTGAGGATCCGCTGCGCCACCTGCCAGCTGCCGTTTTTGCCGTGCAGCTGCACCGGGATCTTGCGGCAGTCGTAGGTATGGCTCGGCCGCACGACCGTGACCGGAAAGCCGGAGCGGACAAATTCATCGAACAGCACGCGTTCGCAGGCGATCTTATCCCGCGAATACTGCCAGTACGGGTTGCAGAGCGCCGTGCTTTCGGTGATCCACGGCGAAGGCATCGGCTTGCGGTAGGCGGAAGCCGAGCTGATAAAGATGTATTGGCCGGTCCGCCCGGAAAACAGGCGGATATCCCGTTCGGCCTGATCCGGCGTAAAATTGATGAACTGCGCAACGCAGTCGTAGGAGGCTCCGCCGAGCGCGCGCCGCACGGCTTCCTCGTCGGCAATGTCGCCGGTCAGGAGCTTTGCCCCCTGCGGCAGAAGCTCCGGGCGGCTGCCGCGGTTGAGAACGGTAACGTCCCATTCTCCGCTCTGCAGCAGCCGGCGCGTCACCGAAAGGCTGATAACGCCGGTGCCGCCGATCAGCAATGCTTTTTTCATCGGTAACCATTCCTTTCCGTCAGACGGCGGGACCGGTTTTCCGGCCCTGCCGGTTCAGATTTTTCTCTTCCTGCCGTGTTCACCCGTCAGTGTTCGCTGCGGAGAACATCGGCGTTCTTTTCGGACGGCTCAAACCCCGCAGGGCGGTAAAACTTGCGCTGGTCGAGCGACCAGAGCTTCTGCCCGAAACCGCCCGGCTCCACCGTTGCCAGCGACGTTGTGATCTGATTGACGGCCGCATCGAGATTATCCAGCATGGAAAGCACCTCCGCTTCCAGCACCATCGGCCGCACCGCGCAGCCGTATTCGGGGATCCCGTGGTGAGAAATCAACATATGCTCCACCAGAATGGCCGTCTCCTCCGGCACATCCAGCTCCTTTGCCGCGTCGCGCACCATCATGGCTCCCATCACAAGGTGGCCGATCAGCTCGCCCTGAACCGTGTAGCCGCCGGCGATGCCCGTTTCCTCCACCTGCAGCTCGTCAAGCTTGGCGATATCGTGCAGGATCACGCCGGTCATCAGCAGATCCCGGTTCAGAAACGGATATACGCTGCAGACTCCTTCGGCAACGCGCGCGATGGAAAGCGTGTGATACAGCAAACCGCCGCAGACCGCATGGTGCA
Organism: Bacillota bacterium; assembly: GCA_029008595.1. Lineage (GTDB taxonomy): Bacteria > Bacillota > Clostridia > Oscillospirales > Acutalibacteraceae > CAKXIK01. The sequence continues at coordinate 6,992 of JAQXJH010000155.1, read as the reverse complement.
GCTTGACCGCCGCCGGGCAGATCAGCAGGCGGGCACGGTTCTGTTCCAGAAGATGCGATGCAAGCCTTTTCAGCGCTTCGTCGGCAAACGACGAAACGATCCCTTCCAGCTGCGCCAGCATTTCGGCACCGTCGAACGGCGCGCACGGCACCAGTGTCCGCATATCAACATCGTCTCCCGGCGCAAGGCGGCGGATCCGCTGAATGCGGAACTGCTTTTTGTCGTTCCACAGCTCTTCGTTGCCGCGCACCTTTACGATCATTCCGCCGGCGATCCAGTCGTGCGCTTCCGGCTTGTAATCCCACAGCTTGGCGGGAATTTCGCCTTCCGCGTCCATAAAGATCATATCGAGATAGCTGTCGCCCTTTGACGAAACCTTTTTGGCGGCCGTTTTGATGATAAAATAGCGATCCATGACCGGAGTGGTCGGCGTTGTGGTCTGTACCATGAGTTTGCTTCAGCCCTTTCTGAAATTCACAGAGAAATCCTGATACCTGCCGGATTATTTTTAAAAAATAGTCCCTGTAGTAAAAGATTCTTTTGCGACAAAAACATCATTTTTTCATCGGAACGGAAGGTTTTCCACGTTTTCCACATAGTTATGCGCAATCCGATGGGGAAAACCCTTAAATCACGCCTTTTTCGGCCAATCCGCGGGTAAAATCATATTCCGGACGGCTGTTTTTCGGAAAGTGGGTCAGAATTTCCCCAATTTCCACAGAGTTTTCAACAGTAAAGCGCATGGAAATAAAATCTATTCCGCGCACCTCGCGCAGGCGATCCAGCAAAAAGAGCGGCACGCTGTTGAGCAGCTCGCTCGCGCCGCCGAAGCAGCGAACCGGGAACGACGCTCCCCGGCGGTCTGTCAGTGAGCCGTTTTTATCACAATGTGCGCAGCTGCGCCCGTTCTGCAGCGGACAGCAGCGCGTCAGCATCAGCGGCAGCCTGCCGTATACCGTCACGCCGCGCGGCAGCTCTCCGCCCAACGCGGCAATCTGCGTCAGCGTCAGCTCAATGCTCACTTCGGTATCGCGCAGGCCAAGCTCTCTGAGCAGCTCCAGCGACTGCGTATTGAAGGCGTTCAGCCCAAAACCGCCGTGAACCGCAAGACCCTCTTCTCTGGCCAGCGCGGCGGCGTTGAGCGTCCCCGCCCAGACGTCGCTGATCCCGAGCGACCTTGCCGTTCTCAGATGCGCACGGAAGGCCTCTGTGCAGCCGAACAGCGCGCGCGGCAGCTCCACGCCGAGGTGCAGCCCCTGTTGCTGCAGCTTTTCCAGCTCCTGCGGCGGAGTCCCCGCGCGCAGATAAACCAGCTCCGCCCGGCGGAGCTTTTCCGCCGCAGCTTCCCCCGCGGGGATCTGCTCCGCTGCGGCAAAATGCAGCCGCAGCGCCGCGTTTTCGCCGGTTCTTTCTCCGGCGGATCCGTGTGTAACGGGCGCGGCCAGCAGCTGCTCCGCCGCCTGCGCCGAAAATACGACCGGCGGCCTTTTGGCGCGCAGGGCAAGCAGCTCTTCCGCCGCTTCGCGCCGGACGCGGTTCAGCTCCGCCGCGGGAAGCGCCAGCCCTTCGTCCAGCGTGCAGACGCAGCTTTGCGCGGCAAAAGGCGTTCCGCCGAGCTTTGTGAGCTGCACGGCACAGCGTTCCTGTGAAAGCGCGGCGTTCTGCGCCGGCTGCGGAACCGCCCCCGAAATGCAGACGCGGTTCCCGTCGGGATCCTCCATCGTCAGGCGGCACGCCTGACCGGTCTGCGCCGAAAAAGCAAGCCGCACCGGGATGCTCTGCCGTTCCGCGCGGTACAGCCCGTGCAGCCGTTTCAGCGCTGCCGGAGCCGCCTCAACATCCTCCCGGCGGCGCGTGCCGAACATTTCGCGTCCGCGCGCGCCGTCAAAATAACCCTGTGTAAAACCGGAGCGCGAAAATACCGCTTGCAGATCCTCCGCCAGCCACGGCGGGACCGGCTCGCCGTCCGCATCCCGGCGGCAAGCGGAAACGGCGGCCGCCACATACTCCGGCCGCTTCATGCGCCCTTCAATTTTTGCCGAGGTCACTCCCAGCCCGGCCAGCTCGCCGAGCCGCCCGGCCAGAGAAAGATCCTTCAGGCTCAGGTCGTGGCCTGTGCCGCCGGGCGCGGCAAACGGCAGGCGGCACGGCTGCGCACAGAGGCCGCGGTTGCCGCTGCGGGAACCGAGCACGGCCGAAAACCAGCATTGTCCCGAAACCGACATGCAGAGTGCGCCGTGCGCAAAGCATTCCAGCTCCAGCTCCGCCGTCCGGGCAATTTCGGCGATCTCCGCCGCAGAGCATTCGCGCGCCAGAACGACCCGGCCAAAGCCAAGCTCCCGGCAGAGAGCGGCTCCCTGCGGCGTATGGATGCTCATCTGCGTGCTTGCGCTGCGCTTTAATCCCGGCGCACAGCGGGCCAGCACGCGCGAAAGCCCCAGATCCTGTACGATCAGCGCATCCACCGGCAGGCGGCAGGCATATTCCGCCAGCTGCAGCGCTTCGGCAAGCTCGTCGTCGCGCAGCAGGGTGTTCAGCGCCAGATAGACCTTTACGCCGCGCGCATGGCAGTATTCCACGGCGGCGGCCAGCTCTTCGCGGTCAAAGTTCTGTGCTGCGCCGCGCGCCGAAAAACGCGCCGCGCCCAGATAAACGGCGTCCGCGCCGCAGCGCACCGCCGGCTCGAGCGATTCGGGTCCGCCGGCCGGCGCCAGAATTTCCAATCGGTTCAAGGCGTCTTTCCTTTCCTGCGCCCGCAGGCGCAAAGAACATCTGCGTTAATTCTTTCCCGCTTCTTCGCGGTTCAGCGCGTCGAACAGGCTCATAAATTCGCCGGCGGAGATCTCCTTCGGCCGCGTTCCGCTCATCTGCGGCGGGCTGACCGGCGCGGTGGCTGCTTCCAGATGCAGCTGCCCGTCGTCGGCCGGTTTTTCGGTCTGCCGGGGCTCCCTGTTTTCCTTTGCATCGCGCGCCGCCTTAGCCGCCTCGCGCAGTTCATCGAGCTGGCGCTGTGTTTTGCGCAGCTCCGCGCGCAGCCGCTCCAGTTCGCGTCGCGATTCCTCGGCCTCGCTGCGGCAGCGGGCGGAATCCGCCAGATATTCCTTCATCTGCGCGCGCAGGTTATCGGCACTCATGATCGCCTTGGATTCATCGTCGCAGCAGTTCATCGCCGTCAGCACCGCCGCCATGGTAACGGAAACACAGCTGCTCGCGTTCATCAGTTCCTCCATGCGGCGTTCCACCTCGCGCGCCAGTTCGCGGACATACTCCTCGCTTTCGTCGCCGGCGATCACATAATCGCTGCCGCAGATGGTAACGCGGACTCTGTTTTTAGACATGCCAAACCCTCCCGAAACGATTTTTTCCGCCGCGGGGCGGAAAATTCCCGCGGACAAAAAATCACAATTCCTTTTATGATACGTCTATTATAATCCATTGCGGCAAAATAGGAAAGACCCGCGGCAAAGATTCGCAAATTTCTGTAGCATTCGGCGCGCAAAAGTGGTAAAATAAAATCAGTACATCCTCTCCAATCGGAGATATTGACTTAATTTATCATCTGGGAGGTTTTTTTATGAAACTTGTACTTGCAATCGTCAGCAACGATGACAGCGCTGTTGTTTCGGCCGCACTCACCCGCGAGGGCTTTTCCGTCACCAAACTCGCCACCACCGGCGGATTCCTGATGGCCGGCAACACCACGTTCCTGGTCGGTGTGGAGGATGAAAAGGTGGATACCGTGATCAACCTGATCAAAAAGCAGAGCAAGCGCCGGACGCAGATGGTGCCGACCACCTCTTCATTCGACGTCGGCATGTATTCCACGTTCCCGGTGGAGGTCACCGTCGGCGGCGCGACCATTTTCGTGCTGAACGTGGACCGGTTCGAAAAAGCCTGACGCCGTGCGCCGCGCAATGAGATTTCCCGGCTTTTTAGGCAACGAACCGCTGAAGGAGCAGCTTTCGCAGCTGCTGCAGGAGGACCGGATCCCGCAGGCGATCGTGCTGGAAGGGGAGACCGGCAGCGGAAAACGCACCCTGGCGCGGCTGATCGCTGCCGCGCTCTGCTGCCGTTCGGACGGGGAACGCCCGTGCGGCCGCTGCGCCGGCTGCCGAAAATCGCTCGGCGAAGGCCATCCCGATATCGTGACCGTTTCGGGCGGGGACTCTCCGCGCTCGTTCAGGATCGACACGGTGCGTGAAATGCGCGCCAGTGTCAGCATCCGTCCCAACGAAGCCGACCGCAAGGTCTATATTCTGGAAAACGCGCACAACATGGGCGAGCCGGCCCAGAATGCGCTGCTGAAAATTTTAGAAGAACCGCCGGCTTATGCTGTGTTCCTGCTGACGTGCGAATCGGCGGGGCAGCTGCTGCCGACGGTGCTTTCCCGCGCGGCCGTCCTGCGGGTCGGCACGCTGGGGGAGGAAGAGGCCATTGCCGCTGCGCTGCCGCTTTGTCCCGGCGCCGGGGAAGAGGAGCTTCGCCGCGCCGCCCGGGCGTTCGGCGGAAACGTCGGCCGGATGGCGGAAGCGCTTTCCGGCGGACTTCTGACGCGCGCCGCCGCCGTTGCGGGCGAAATGCTCGCCGCGCTGCCGAAAAAGGAAGAGACCGCGCTGCTCTGTGCGGCTGCTCCGCTCGTTCGGGACAGGAGCCTTTGCCGCGCCGTGCTCGGTCTGCTGAGCACCACACTGCGCGACGGGATCGCGGGGCAGGGCGAGCTGGCCGGTTCCGACTCCGCCGGGCTGCTCCGCCTTTGGCAGACCGTCCGGGAATGCTCCCGCGCAATGGACAGCTACGCAAACCAGCCGCTGCTCGTCACGCTGCTTTGCGCGCGTATGCGCCGCTGTATCGGGCGATAATATCGTTTTGTGATCATCACAGACCCACCAGTCAAGGAGGCTTTCATGACAGAAGTAGTCGGCGTCCGTTTTCAGGACGCAGGAAAAGTATATTATTTTGATCCGGCCGGGATCCGGCTGGAAAAGGGCGACCACGCCGTTGTGGAAACCGCGCGCGGCATGGAGTGCGGCTTTGTTGCCATGGGGAACCGCAGCGTTCCGGAGGACCAGATCGTTTTCCCGCTCAAGGCGGTCACCCGCAAGGCGACCGACGCCGATCTGGCCCGTGTGGAGGAAAACGCGCGCCGCGAAAAGGAAGCGTTTGCAATCTGCGAAAAAAAGATCGCCGAGCATAAGATGGAAATGAAGCTCGTCGATGTGGAGTATACGTTTGACAACAATAAGATCCTGTTCTATTTTACGGCCGACGGGCGTGTTGATTTCCGCGCGCTGGTCAAGGATCTTGCCTCCATCTTCCGCACGCGCATCGAGCTGCGGCAGATCGGCGTCCGCGACGAGGCAAAAATGCTCGGCGGGCTGGGCGTCTGCGGCAAGCCGTTCTGCTGCACGCAGTTTCTGGGCGATTTTCAGCCGGTCTCCATCAAAATGGCAAAGGAACAGGGGCTTTCGCTCAATCCGGTCAAGATCAGCGGCACCTGCGGCCGGTTGATGTGCTGCCTGAAGTATGAACAGAACGTCTACGACGACCTTCTGAAGATCACGCCGCGCGTCGGCGCTCTGGTCAACACGCCGGAAGGCCGCGGCACGGTGACCGAGGTCGCGCTGCTCGCCGGGATGCTGAAAGTCCGGATGGAGAAAGACCCCGACGCCGCCCCGAGATCCTTCCCGGTTTCCAAAATTAAGATTTTACGCGACGGCAAGGCGAAAAACCCGCCGCCGAGCGCAGAAGAAGCCGTTTTTACCGACGAGGACTGACGGGCTTTCCGCAAAAAAATTTCAGCGCCCTCTGCCGCAGGAGCAAAACTGCAGCAGAGGGCGCTTTTCATCATCCGGCCGCCTGTTATCCGTTCTTTTTTCTGCGGGATGCCGCCAGCCCGGCGATCCCGGCCGCCGTCAGCAGAACGCCGAAGACGGCAAGCCATGTGCAGGCGCTGTCCCAGAGCGGCGCAAACACCGACGGCGCGAGGAATTTGTTTTCCTCAAAGAGCACCCGATCCACGTTATCAAACAGCGAAGCCGCTTCCGTCCCGTTCTCCAGCACCGCGGCATAATAGGCCGACGCCGCGCGCTTCAGCTCCTCTGTGCGCACAAAATACCCCGGCAGCGCTTCCACCTGTTCGGGCGTCATCCCCCCGGCCTGCGCGGCGGTGAGGAACGGGCGGGCAAACCGCCACCCCGCCTGATACGCCGGGTGTGTACAGTCAAAGCCGTAGCCGCGCACCGGCTGCCAGCCTGTTTCCGTCCCGCTGCCCCCGTCAAAGGAGACGGCAACGGTCTCGCCCTGTTTCAGCACCAGCACAGGATTTCTCCCGGCGTTGGCATCCTCCTGCGAGGCATAATAGGAAATATCGCACGGCAGCTCCATGCGGGAGCCTTCCGCCGTATTCTGCGCCGACGCCGCGGCGCCGGTTCCCCATGAGAACGAGTAGCGGCACACCTGGGTAAAATCGAGCGTTTCCAGCGGAGCGCCGTTCCGATAAACCGTTTCCGCGGCATATTTTTTCTGGACAAAGCCGTTCTGCAGTTCACGGTTCTTCTGCCCGGCCGCCAGAACCCTTGCGCCGCAGCCGGCCAGCAGCAGAACGCCGGCCAGCACAGCCGCCGCTGCGATGCACCTTTGTTTTTTCATGATAAGCGCCTCCTGTCCCGCCGGCTGCAGAATCGCGCGCAGCTCCGGCGATTTTATGGGATCTGACCGTTTTCATTGTACCATACTGAACAAAAAAAAACAATTCCAAAACCATTTTTCTCTCTGATTTGCGCGATTCCGGGAGCTTCCCTGCACCAAAAAACTGCCGGCTGCAAAACAGCCGGCAGTTCTGATTTCGGATCGCTTGAAAAACAGGGGAAAACGGGGGCATTGCGGGCTGCAGTTCAGCTGAGGACGTAGACGTTCATCTTCCGGGAACCGAACCAGCAGCACTGCTGATAGTTATTGTAGTAAAGGTCGACCAGAACCGTTCCGGCCATCAG
>JAQXJH010000154.1 GCA_029008595.1 Bacillota bacterium | reverse complement strand
GTCATTATCCTGAAAAATATTATACTGTAATGACTGGATCTGTTCTATGTCCTTCTGAAAACCTTCCATTATGGTCTGAACCTGCGTCACCTCTGCGTCATTGATATAACGTGTAATGGTTGTTTTTCCCCAGAAAAAAATACAAAATCCCAAAATATAAATCGGAACAATAAAAGCAAGAAACAATGCAACTATCTTGATAAAAATTGACTTTGTACCCTTCATTTTAACGCTCCTCACACGATTGGATTCGCTCTTCTGTAGCTGTGCTGCGCTCCGGATATACGGCGCCGGTCATTTTTCTGCACGAGGCCGATTGTCTGATCAGTATTTTGCCGAATATCCTGACAATGTATTATAATATATTTGCATAGTATCGTATTCTGATGAAAATGTCAAGAATTGCATTGTGATATGCATCAAATACTATGCATCACAAATTCATCATTCTAGCCAGATTGTACAGTCGTAAGAAACACCCCCTGATGCAGTACTTTTCTTTGACTGCATCAGGGGGTGTTGGTCTGTTGTTCTGTTTTTACTCCGCCGCAGAAAGAAGAAATTTGCCGTCGGGCGGAATGAAACGGCGGTCACAGGGTCATTAAGTCAATCGACCGACTTAAGGCTTTCCACCATCGAAATCCCCTGCAGTTTTTTGTACATGACCAGATCGACGATCACCGCAAACACCGCCGTGATCAGCGCCGACCAGAAAAAGCTCAGCGGCTCCACTGTCCGCCCGAACATCACCAGATCGACCTCGACGGTGGTAATGACAAAACGGTGCAGCACCACGCCGAAGAAAAGGCCAAAGATGCAGCCGATCAGCGTGAGAACGGCCGTTTCGCGGTAAACGTATGCGCCGACCTCTCTGTCGTAAAAACCAAGCACTTTGATCGTTGCAATTTCACGCTGGCGTTCGGATACGTTGATATTGGTCAGGTTATACAGCACGATAAAGGCCAGCAGTCCGGCGCAGATGATGATAACCAGAATGATATAATTCAGGCTTCTGATCATCGTATCGAACTGCGAACTGAATTCTTTGTTGAAGGCGGCGGTGCTCACGTCGCTGCGTCCGCGCAGCTCTTCGCAGATTTCATCGCGGACTGCGGGATCCTCCGAAGCACAGATGGCGTCGATCTCGTTGAAGGTAACGGCGCCGAGCTTTTGCTCATACAGCTCCCGTGAAATATAAATATAGTGATTGATGTAATTTTCCGTAATGCCGGTAACGGTAAACGACGCTTCGTCTCCATCGCCGTTCTGCAGCGTGACGCTGCTGCCGACGGAAAGGCCGAGCCGGTCGGCAAGCTTTTCGGTGACCACGACCGAATCCGCTCCGAACGCCACCGGGCTGTGGTCTGTACGGGAGCGCAGCGCGATAAAAGAAGAAAGCTTTGCATCGTCCTGCGGAACGGATACATAAGTCGTCATCGTCGTTCCGTTCATGGTCAGCTCTGTGCTGTGGCGCGAAATCTCCAGATAATCCGTGAATTTTTCTTTGTCCTCGAGGATCCCGCGCGTACTGTCGAGCAGCATTTCCTGGCGCAGCGTCATCTGCATATCATACTGAAAGATTTCGTCGTATTGATTGGAAACGATGGAGGACACCGAATCCTTGATGCCGAATCCGGTCAGCAGCAGCCCCGTGCAGCCGGCAATCCCCACAACGGTCATGATCAGGCGTTTTTTGTACCGGAACAGATTGCGTGCCGTCACTTTTTTGATGAATCCGATATGGTTCCAGATCAGGGGGATGTGTTCGAGCAGGATGCGTTTTCCCGGTTTCGGCGCTCGCGGCTGCATCAGCTGCGCAGGCGTCTCCGAAACTGTGGCGCGGCAGGCGGAATAGGTTGCAAACAGCGTACAGGCGCAGGCCGCCAATGTTCCGGCCAGCGCGTAATTCCACTGATAGGGCGCGTTGGTTCCGGGCGCCATGTAAAGAATGCGGTAGCAGTTCCAGCAGATGACCGGCAGCGCTTTTTCCAGCAGCAGCACACCCAGCACGCTGCCGGCGAAAGTGGCCAGCGCCGCATACAGCATGTAGCGCCCGATGATCCTGCGTCTGGAAAAACCAAGCGCGCGATAGGTACCGATCAGGCTGCGCTCTTCCTCGATCATACGGGTCATGGTGGTCAGCGCCACCAGCGCGGCGACCAGGAAAAAGATGACCGGAAACACATTGGCAATGGACGCCATCCGGTCGGCATCGCCGCGGAAGCTTGCAAAGCCGACGTTCGTATCGCGGTCCAGCAGATACCATGAGGTTTTTGTGATCTCCTGCAGCTGTGCTTCCCCGTCGGCAATTTTCATGAGGGCATCATCCAGCTGCTTCTGCACTTCGCTTTTTTTGCTTTCCAGCTCCTGTTTTCCTTCGGTCAGCTCTGCTTTGCCGGTGTTCAGCTTCTCCCGGCCTTCTGCCAGTTCCTGTCTGGAATCCCGGAGCGTCTGCCGGGAGCTTTCCAGCCCGGATTCGGTCAGCGTCAGCTTGGAAAGCGCTCCGCTCTCGGCGCCGTTGAGCTCCGTGGCTTTGTTTTTTGCTTCGGCAAGCTGCTCCCCCAAAAGATCCAGCTGCTGCTTTTCCGTTTCCAGCGGGGCATTCTGCTGCTTTGCAGCATCATATTCCTGCTGCGCCTCCTCGGCCGCCTGCTTCTGCGCAGGCAGCAGTTCCGTGAGCGTCTGCTGCGTCTGGCGCTGCGCCGCAAGCGAAAGCTTGGCCGCCGCAAGGCTGCTCTCCGCTCCTGCCAGCTGCGCCGCAAGCTCTGCTGCCGCCGCAGGATCCGTTTCCTCCGCCAGCTGCTCTTTCAGAGAATCGACCTGTTCTTCCAGCTGCGCAATCGTCTGTTCCGTCAGCACGATCTGTGCGTTTACAGTCTGCAGCTGCGCCTGCGTCTGAGCCAGCACAGCCTGCTTCTGCAGCAGGGCAGTCTGCTTTGCCAGCAGATCTGCGCTTGCGGCTGCCTCCTTTTCCGCATAGGCTTTTGCGGCGGCCTCCCATTCCTGCTGCAGCTGTTCCGCCGCCTGCTGCTGTTCCTCTGCAGCCGCCTTTGCCTGCAGATATTCCTCGCGAAGCTGCTCCAGCTGTTCTTCCGCCGCTGCAAGCTGTTCTTCTCCCTTTGCCAGCTGCTCCTGCGCCGCGCTGAGCTTTTCTTCATTCGCAGCGATCTCCGCTTCGGCATCCTTCAGCTTCTGTTCCGCCGCGGCGATCTCCCGCTCTGCCTCTTCCTTGCCGTCGGCATACTGCTGTCTGGCGTCCTCCAGCTCGGCCAGCTGATCAGCAAAGAGATCATTGCGCCGTTTTTCCAGCTGCAGCGGCGCAAGCTCTGCCAGACGGTCCGCAACCTCCTGCACCGTATCCTGATAGGTCTGCGAAAAAGTATCCAGTTCTGCGGCTCCCTCGACGGTAATGAACGCCTCCGAGTAATAATCCGATTTAAAATTACTTTTCGGAATGTACATATAATATCCCAGAGAACCGCTGCCGGTCGTGGTGCTTCCGAGAGAAAAGGAAAGATAATACGGAGAATTCACCAGACCGACGATCGTGTATTCCCGGCAGGAAAGCGCATCGTCCACGTCTTCGCTTTGCTGCAGGACGATCGTATCCCCGATATTTTTGCCTTCCGTACTCAATTTTCCGGCGTAGAACAGGCACTCGTTTTCCGCCTGCGGCATCCGCCCTTCCGTCAGAACCGGGCGGTTGACAAAATCGTCGTTTGTATCCGAGGCGTTCTCCGGCAGCGAATGGACGCGCACCACCTCGTCCTTCCCTGTCAGATTGATCATCGCATCGACCGAATAGGCCGGCATCACACCGGACACACCCTCCACCTGACGGATCGCGTCAAGATCATCGTCCACCAGGCCAAGCGGCGAGATCACCCGCAGATCCATCGTGCGGTATTCATCCAGATAGCCGTCCACCGCCCTTCTCATATCCGGCGCGGCGGATTCCAGTCCGGCAAAAAAGCCCGCTCCCAGCGCGACGATCGCCATGATGGCCAGAAAACGGCTGCGCGTATTCCAAACCGAACGAAAAAAATCCTTGCGAAACGCGTTTTTCACTTACCATTCAATCCTTTCCGCCGGCATCGGATCCGGATTCACATAGGTTTCGACCACTTTTCCGCTGTTGATGCGGATCACGCGGTCCGCCATGGCAGTAAAGGCTGAATTGTGCGTGATGACCACAACGGTGCGCTTCTGCCTGCGGCAGGTATCCTGCAGCAGTGTCAGAATGGTTTTGCCCGTTTTGTAATCCAGCGCACCAGTCGGTTCGTCACACAGCAGCAGCTTTGGATTTTTCGCGATCGCCCGCGCAATGGAAACGCGCTGCTGCTCGCCGCCCGAAAGCTGGGCCGGAAAATTCTGCAGCCGTTCTCCGAGGCCGACCTCCCGCAGAACCTGCGCGGCATCGAGCGGTTCGCGGCAGATCTGCGCGGCCAGCTCTACGTTTTCCAACGCGGTGAGGTTCTGCACCAGATTATAAAACTGAAAAACAAAGCCGATCTCATAGCGGCGGTATTCCGTCAGCTGACGGGCATTATACTGGCTGATACAGTTTCCGTCCAGAAAAATGCTGCCGCCGGTGCAGGTATCCATGCCGCCGAGCATATTCAGCACCGTGGTCTTGCCCGCGCCGCTCGGGCCGACGACGATCACAAATTCGCCGCGCTCCAGCGAAAACGTAATGCCGTCCGCCGCGTGAATTTCCGTATCTCCTGTTTTATAGATTTTTGTAACATCGCGAAACTCCACAAACGCCATGGCACAATTCTTCCTTTCCTTTACAGCACAGAACCGCATTCCGGACGCCGCGCCCACGTGATATAACCCTTTATCATCATTATTTTACACCCGCACCGGGCGGCAGACAACCGAATTCACGGAAAGTTTACAAGGCTTACCGCATTTTGTTCTGCTGCGTCTGTCTTCGTCTCTCTGGTGTTCCGGCTTCCGGTGTGATACAATAGCAAGGAAACCACCGCAACACACAGGGAGAGGAAAAAAATTGCATTTTGATCCGATTTTTTTTGATCTGGACGGTACTCTGACCGATTCGGCGCCGGGGATCACGCGCTGCGTACAGTATGCGCTGCGCTCGTTCGGCATCACCGAAACGGATCCCGCAAGGCTGCGCCGGTTTATCGGGCCGCCGCTGGTCACTGCATTTATGGATTATTACGGCTTTTCGGAACAGCAGGCGCGCGCCGCGACTGAAAAATACCGGGAACGCTACCGCGATACCGGCATTTTTGAAAACCGCGTTTACGACGGTATTCTGCCGATGCTGACCGGACTGAAAGCGCAGGGACGCACGCTTGCCGTCGCCACCGGCAAACCGACGCTGTTTACCAACCGAATTCTGGAGCATTTCGGTCTTGCCGGATTCTTTTCCGCGGTACTCGGGACGGAATTTGACGGCCGCCGTTCCGACAAGGCAGAAGTCATTGAGGAACTGCTGGAACAGTTCGGTATTCCGGACGGACGTCGTTCTTCCGTTCTGATCGTCGGCGACCGCCGCCACGATATCGCAGCCGCAAAAAAATGCGGGATCGCATCGCTTGGAGTCCTTTTTGGCTTTGCAGAACCCGGCGAGTTGGAAGCAGCAGGCGCCGACTTTATCTGCCGGACGACCGCCGAAACGGCGGATTTTCTTCTCTCTCATTAAAACGCAGCGTTTTTCCGCTCCGCATCAACCGCCCTTTTTGGTTCATACTAATGCAGAGTTCAGAAGTTGGACAACGATTCTGCAGAAACGATGATGCAGAACACGGAAAGGACGTTGGATGGGATGGATCTTTTTGCACTGGGAGAGGTACTGCTGCGGGCGCTGCTTTCGCTGGTGATCCTGTTTGGCATGACAAAGCTGATGGGGCGCAAACAGGTTGCGCAGCTGACGCCGTTTGATTATATTATCGGGATCTCCATCGGTTCGATCGCAGCCGAATTTGCCGTTAACCGCGATACCCCTGTTCCGGACGGCATGGTGGGGCTGCTGGTTTACTCTCTGGCAGCCGTAACGATCTCCGTTGCGACCGACAAAAGCCTGCTTCTGCGCCGCTTTTTTACCGGAAAGCCTCTGCTGCTGATCCAGCACGGAAAAATCTGCGAGGAAAACCTGCGCAAAGCAAAGATGGACGTCAACGATCTGCTTTCTCAATGCCGGACGGCGGGCGCTTTTTCTCCGGACGAAATTGAGCACGCCGTTCTGGAACCGAACGGCATGCTCAGCGTAATGAAAAAGACTGACCGGGCGCCTCTCACTCCGCAGCAGACGGCGCTTCAGGTTCCGGCGGCCGTGCTTTGCGCCGAGGTCATTCTGGACGGCCGGATCATGGTTCAGAACCTGCACGGGATCGGCCGCGATGAAATCTGGCTTTCGCGCGCACTGAAGGAACAGAACGCTCCTCCGCCGGAGGAGATCTTTCTGGCGCTTTGCGATGAAAACGGACAGCTTTCGTTTTTTGTGCGCGGCGAGGTGGAAACGGCGATGGACGTTCTGGAATAGCTGTTCCGCCGGGAAAACAGACACACGCAAAAAAGGGGATCGGATGTTACTCCGATCCCCTTTTGCTGCAGCAGCGGAAGCTGCCGCGATGCAGGATTCAGTTGTTCTCTTCCTTGCGGCGGCGGACTGCAACACAAAGGGCTGCAGCAGCGGCGGACAGGAAGGTCAGCGCGACGGCCGCAAACATTCCGTCTGCACCGGTTGCCGGAACAGAGCCGGAAGAAGTGCCGCTCTCCGAACCGGAAGAGGTACCGCTCTCCGAGCCGGAGGTGGTTCCGCTCTCCGAACCGGAAGAGGTGGTGTCTGCAAGAACGGTGAAGCTCGCTTCAGCATAGCCGTCTTCATACAGCGCATAGATGGAGATCTCGCCGGCCGGGAGCTTCCCGAGGAATTCCGGCTTCAGCGTCAGAGTCATTCCGTCATCCGAAAGCTCTGCGTCATCCGTCGTCAGCACCATATCATCGACGATAAAGCCGATCAGCTTTTCGATCGGGCCGTCCAGCTTAAACTGCAGGCCGTTTCCGGAACCCTGCTGCCAGCTGGAACCGTCGCCTTCGGTGAAGTGATATTCCACCGCGGGCTCCGCTTCATAAGCACCGATATCCGGCAGGCCAAGACGGTCGCCGCCGAGAATATCGACAGCCGGAGCGCCTTCGGCCGAGCCTGCATCAACGCAGTCGCTCGCCCAGAGGATCATGAACGGAGCATCGTTGCGGATCGACATGGCCTGCTCGCTGGTGGTCGTGCCGTCGGTGTCGATCTCACCGGCAAACAGCGCCCAGCCTGCGTTGAAGCTGCTGAAGGTGTTCAGACCCTGCTGCGCGGCGATGAAGTCGTCGATATCGGCAAAGCCTTCTGCACTCCAGCCTTCCTGGCAGCGCGCCGGACCGGCATAATCGTAAATGCTGTTGTCGAAGATGTTGTTCAGAACCTTGTTTTCACCGCTGCCGTTGTGACGGCCGATGATCGAGGTCGGACGGTCGTAGGGGTAATTGCCTTCCGTATAATCATTGTAGAAGATATTGTTGCGGAAGACACAGCTGTTGACGTTCCAGTCGAGATAGAGATCGTTTGCAAGGCTGTTGACGAACGTGTTGTTGATCACATTGAAGTTTTCCGTGCCGCACATGATCAGACCGTCGCAGCATTCCACAAAGACGTTGTTGCGGATCGTGCAGTTCGTTGCATGGATCTTGTAGTTGTCGCCGGCATAGAACTGGATGCCCGCGCCGGGAGACTGGTAGATCACAAGATTTTCGAAGATGCAGTTGTCTGCATGACCGACATACATGCCGTGGTCCGCTTCGCTTCTTCTGGTGTAGCCGACATCCCAGATGGTCAGATCCTGGAAGAGGCAGTCAAACGCGTCGTTGACCAGCACGCCCATGACACCGGCGTTCACGTTCTGCTTGTTGTCAAAGTTGTGGAGCTTCATGTTCTTCAGCTCCATGCCCGTTCCGCCGTAGATCCAGACGCCGCAGTCCTGGAAGCCCGCGATTTCAAGATTTTCGAGCGTAATGTAGCTGCAGTTTGTGAACTTCATGCAGAGATCCGACGCAGCCGAAACGGTGGTATCGGCAAAGTCGTACTTCTGGGCGCCGGTGAAGACCGGACGGTCGAGCGCGACCGCTTCGGCAGGCGCATAATCAAAGCTGTTGCTGTCATATTTCTGGCAGTACCAGCAGTCGGGATTGTCGCAGCCCTTGATCGTGATGCGTGCGTCCTCGGTACCGTGGAGATCCACAATATCAATACGTCCGGAGTCGTAAACGCCTTTGTGGACGATGATCGTATCCGAAGAACCGACGACTGCGAGGGCCTGCTGGAGGGTCGCGAACGGACGATCCCAGCTTCCGTCAGCCGGGTCATTTCCGTAATAGTTCCATGCAATGCCGTACGGGCAGACATGGAAGGTCCGCAGGGTAAACGGAGAGTAATAGGCACCGATATCCATGACCTCGGCAAACGCAAGACCGTTGAAGGAAACGGTGGGCGCGTTGGCGTCGGAACGGCCGGCGCGGGCAACCTTGCTGCCCTTTGCGGGAGAGAAGTTGTCTGCTTCCGGATTGGTGTACATCGGGTCGCCGAGCAGGCTTGCGGTGTCGTCACCGCCGTCCTGCATCTCGGCAAGAGTGCGGGCTTCGCCGCAGACAGACATGATCTTGTCTGTTTCGGAAACATTGTAGATATTGTTTTCGCTGTTGAAGCCGTAGGCCTTGTTCACGGCAACAAAGAGGCCGGAATCAGCACCGCGGGCTGCAGCGCCGCTGCTGCGGGAATAAGCATTGTTGTAAAGGTTCAGCGTGGTGTCGCTGCCATCCTGCTGGGTGACATCCACGTTCAGGCCGGCAACATTCCAGAAGGAGTTGTTGATGACCTGCAGCGCAGATTCGCCGACGCTGTAGATACCTGCATTGCAGGAGGAGAAGACCGATGCGGTCACGAGCAGGTCGCTGGCATCCGCGCTACTGATGGCCTGCTTATTGCCCTTGAAGAGCGTGCGGGTCACATACAGCGTAGAGTTCGAGCCGCTCAGACCGGTCTCGGGAACCAGAATCTTCATCGCGGTAAGGCTGAGATCGGAATCCACCGCCTGAATACCGGAACCGGAGACAGCGGAAATGGACGCGGAGCTGAGTTTGATGCCCGTGGAGTTGTTCACCACGACGGCCGCGCTGCTGTTGCTGTTGACCTTGTTGATGTTGATGCCGGTCATCGTGACATTGCTCGAATCCACGATGGCAACGTTTCCGTTCACGGTGACCTTGCCTGCGTTCTGCGCAGCGATCACGAAGGCATCCGCTTCATCATAGGACTTGAGAATGCTGAGATTTTCGGTGTATTCGCCGTCCATCACGACCACTTTTTCACCGGCGCGCAGAACGCTGATGGCCTTGGAGATCGTTTTGAACGGAGCATCCTCTGTTCCGGCTGCATCATCGCTGCCCTCGGTGGAAACGTAATACACGTTTTCGACCCTGACCAGCGTGTAAGCGCCGATATCATTGCTGGTGCGGGCAACGCCGTTCTTATCGACGGAGGGCGTGTCTTCGTCAGACGTACCGGCTCCGACACAGGCGCTGAGCTTGTGCAGACGGTAATCGCCCGCTTTGGCGTTCACGAATTCGGGAGCTGCCTGAATGGAATGTTCTTCCTCGATCGTGCTCAGATAAGCCGCAGACAGGGATTCGCTGTCGTAGCAGTTGTAGTCCGAATCCACCGAACCGGAACCGAGGGAGCTTTCTGCAGAGAAGATGTTGTTGCGGATGACCGCCTCGGCATCTGTGAACTGCAGATCCTTGGTGTTGTTGACAAAGGTGTTGTTGTAGAGCTTCAGCCCGGCGGAAGCATTTGCGGAAACGCCTGCTGCCGCACCGGAAATGACGTTGTTCTCAACCTTTGTATTGCTGTCGCCGGAGAGGATCAGACCCGCCTGAAGATCATTGGCGGAGATCAGGCTGTCTTCCGCATCGGTGACTTTCAGCGGTGCTTTGAACCGGTTGCTCTTCAGTTCGGAACCGCTGCCGCCGACGGTGACCGCACCGCCGAACACAACGCCGGAAACCGAGCCGCCGTTGATGGCGATCGCACCGTTCAGCACCACGCTACCGTTTGCACCGTAGGGCTTCACGGTCGTTCCAGCGGGAATGCTCAGTCCGTCTTCCTCATAGGTGCCGGGCTTGACAACGATATTGGTTCCGCCCGCCGCGACCGCATGGGAAACGGAGGAGTACGGTTTGGAGGAGCTGCCGGTTTCTTCGCCGGAATTTGCGCCGACAAAGACCATCGTCGGATCGAACGCGTAAGCGCCCGCTTCATTCTTCGTGCGGGCTGCACCGGTAATATCCGTTGCCGGAGCGGAGACGCCCTCCACGATCGTATCAGTCGCTGCGCTGATGGCCGGGTTATCGCTGCCGCTCAGACGTCCGTCGGATTCAACATCGACGAATTCGATCGGAGCGTACACACCGTGCGCCTCGTAGCCGAGAACGGCTTCGCCTGCGCCTTCGCCGTACCAGCCTTTGTACTGCTGGAGTTCGGCAAAGCTCATCTGCGGGCCTACTCCGCCGCCGCCATAGGTCACATAGTCCTTCATGGAATCGGAAGCATAAACGTTGTAATCAAACGTATTGTTCTGCTGAGCTTCCAGGACGGTCGTATCGTATTCCTTCTGGATGCGGATCGGTTTTGTGAAGATGTTGTTCTTGAACACGCAGTTGTGGAACAGATCTTCCTTGTAGATTTCTTTGTTGTAAGCGCCGCCGTAGGCATAGATATCATATTCGCCCGGGGCGTTCAGCTGGTCGTAGCTGTCCAGACAGGTGTTGTTGTAGAACAGCAGGTTTTCGCTGCGTCCGAAGAAGTAGAGGCTTCTGGAGGAATTGATGATCACATTGTTGTAGACCTTTGCGTAGGAACCATCCTCCACACGGCACTCCCAGAAGAAGAGGCCGGAGCCGAGCTTCTCGTTGAGGGTGCCGACGATCATGTTGTTCGAGATCTCGATCGCACCCATCTTCAGATCCTTGCCGGAAGTGACGCAGTCGCGGACACGAACGGCAGGAGCGCAGTTGGTGAATTTGCAGTTCGTAACGGTGATCTCACCGGTACGGATGGAATGGTTGGCCGCAAAATTAACGATATCAATCGCCGGGCCGCGCGGAGAAGTCGCATCGGGGTATGCGGCGAAGGTAAGGTTTTCAAAGCGGACATTGCGGACATGGCCGAGGAAGAAAATGTAATCGCCGTTGCTCGAGGTCAGCGTTGCTTCTTCACCCTCATAGCTGCGGAAGGTGACCGGATCGCCGTCGGAGAAATCCTTGTACTGCATGACAAAGATGCCGTCGTAGGTACCCTGACGGTAGATGACGGTGTCGCCCGCCTTCAGCTTGTTCACGAGGATCGAAGCATTCCTGATCGGAGCGTCGATGGTGCCGGGGTTATCGTCGCTTCCGCTTTCCGCAACGTAATATTCGCGCGGAC
Source organism: Bacillota bacterium (assembly GCA_029008595.1). Taxonomy (GTDB): domain Bacteria; phylum Bacillota; class Clostridia; order Oscillospirales; family Acutalibacteraceae; genus CAKXIK01. Next base: position 3,453 of record JAQXJH010000154.1, on the reverse strand, counting down.
CCATCGCTTTTTCCTCTGTGGTAAAGCTCCAGGAAACGTCGCTGCCCAGCGTCATGCCTTCTTCGCTCTTGGTAGACGCCTTGATCCTGACGGTATACTGCGTCTCATATTCCCATTCGGCGGCAGGCGTAAAGGTCACGGTGCTGCCTTCGATGGAATAGGAACCGGAAACGGCTTCCGTTCCCTTTGTGACCGCAATATAATCTTTTGCATTGAGCACTGTCATATCGACAGGAGCCGAGAAGGTCACCTTGACCGGAACGGTCGTCATAACGGCATTGCCGTTCGGGGATTTGGAGAGAACCTCCAGACCGGTGGTCGAGGTCTTGTTGTAGGCATACGCACCGACATCGGCGTTCTTGCGGAGCGCGCCGGTGTAGTCGTACTTCGGCATGTATACGCTGCTGCCTGCGCCGATCAGCGGGCTGCCCTCTGCCAGAGAGAAGTCACCGTTGCTGGCATCGGTAAAGCCGGGATCGGTAACAACGAAGTCCGTTTCGGAATTTGCGGAACCGGCCGTATAGGCATTGTTGGCAAAGGTATTGCTTGCGGCGATCGTAGCGGAACCGATCGAAGTGAACGCATTGTTCGCGATGACACTGTCGCCGACGCTGCCGCCGTAAAATGCACCGCCGCTGCCGGTAAACACATTGTTTTCAATGGTGCATTCGGAGACTGCGCTGCTTTCCAGATTCAGAGCAGCCCAGTTGGTAAAAATGTTGTTTGTCAGGGTCGTTTTGTTCAGACCGCCGGAGAGATACATGCTGTAGTCTGCTCCCGTAAAGTAGCAGCTGTCCATCGTGCAGTCCGTGCAGTTCGAATCAATGCGGCCCGTTGCGTACGGTTTTGCGCCTTCGGCATAATTGAAGGTACAGTGAGAAATATTGATATGATCGCTGTACCCGACCAGGAAGGTGTAGCACTCTCCCGAGCCGCCGTTCAGCACGAAATCGATGCCTGTGATATTGATGTATGCACCGCGGATAATGCTGAGAGCGGTATCCTTCCACCAATAACGGTCATAGGTCGTGCCCTTCAGGGTCACCTTGCCCTCCGCTCTGATCGTGATCGGAGCAGAAGCGGTACCTGCCATATCGACCATCGAAATCGCTTCGCTGTAGGTGCCTTCCCTGATGATCAGCAGATCGCCGGCGGTGACCGCCGCCACACCTTCGGCAACCGTCTTGAACGGAGCGGCTTCGCTGCCGTCGCCGGAAGCAGCAACGGAACCGTCAACATAATAGACGCTTCCGTAAGCATAAGCGCCGACGTCCGCCGGAGCACGGCGAAGCTTGCCGATGTAATCACGTTCCGGCATGTATTCGCTGCTGCCAGCGCCGATCAGCGGGCTGTCTGCTTTCAGCGAGAAGTCGCCGCTGCTTGCATCGGTAAAACCGGGATCACCTTCAACAAAGAAGTCGGTAGAAGAAATACGTGTACCATTCAGATAAGCATTGTAATCAAAGATATTGATACTGCCATCAATAGTCGCTTTGTTGGGTGAGAAGAATACATTATTTGCAACAATGCAGTCCGTCAGAATACCTTCGTAGAACGGGCCATCCTGACAGTTAAAGATGTTGTTGTAGAATTTGCACTTTCCAACTTCACAGTCGCCCTGCATATAGAAACCGTAATAGGTTTCAAAAATGTTGTTGGTGAAAGTGTGACCGGTGAACTTACCTGCCCACTGATAGGTGATGCGGTCTGCACCGGTTGCATAGGTGCTGTCCAGCGTACAAGCGCTGCTGTCCAGAAAACGGATTGCACCGGTCGCGGAGCCGCTTTCCGAGGTCAGGATCGCATGAGACACCGTAACATGATCGCACCATCTGAGAATCAGCGTATAACGGTCAGAACCGGTAACAGTGCTGTCCTTCATGACAAAGCGAATTCCCTGAACCTCAACATAGGAACTTCCTTCAATGCTGCAGGCGGCATAATACGCTCTGGAAAGAAGCCCCTGCATCGTCACGCTGCCTTCCGCCTTGATGGTGATCGGATCGGAAGCCGTACCGACTTTATTTTCGAGCAAAAGCCCTTCGTCATAGGTGCCTTCTTTGATGATCAGGGTGTCACCGGCTACGAGCTGCGCCACACCTTCGGCAACCGTCTTGAACGGAGCGGTCTCGCTGCCGTCGCCGGAAGCTTCCACCGAGCCGTCCACATAATAAACGGCGTTCTTGACGTATTTGTAAGCGTAAGCGCCGACGTCTGCCGGGGTGATGCGGACACGGCCGAGGTAGTCATACTTCGGCATGTATTCGCTGCTGCCTGCGCCGATCAGCGGGCTGTCTGCTTTCAGCGAGAAGTCGCCGCCGTCTGCGTTGGTAAAGCCGGGATCGGTAACGGTGAAGTCCGTTTCGGAAACCGGGGTACCGGCAAGATACGCGTTGTTGGCAAAGGTATTGCCTTCGCCGATCGCGCAGCTGCTCGCACTGTAGAACACATTGTTTGCAATCGTGTTGCCTTCCAGCGAACCGTCACGGAACGGATATTCGCCGTTTTTGAAAACGTTGTTGTAAACTTTGCAGTTTTTAAACACACAATTTCCGTCCAGCTGGAAGCCATACCAGGTCGTAAAGATGTTGTTGGTAATCGTATGACCCGAAATTTCGCCCGCCCACTGATAGGTGATGCGGTCTGCACCGGTCACATAGGAGCTGTCCAGCGTACAGGCGGTGCTGTTATCCACAAATTTGATTGCACCGGTCGCTGCGCCGTTTTCCGAGGTCAGGATCGCATGCGACACCGTAATGTGATCGGAACCCCTGTACATCAGGGTGTAGCTGTCGCCGCCGGCGGAAGCGTTCAGCATCACAAAACGGATGCCTTCAACGTTGACATAAGAGCTGCTTTCAATACTGCACGCAGTATAGTTTGCTCTGGAAAGAAGCCCCTGCATCGTCACGCTACCTTCTGCCCTGATCGTGATCGGCGCAGATTCCGTACCGATCTTATCAACGACCAGAAGCGCCTCGTTATAGGTGCCTTCCTTGATGACCAGGGTGTCACCGGCCGCAAGCTTTTCAACGCCCGCCGCAACTGTGGCGAACGGCGCTTCTGCAGAGCCGGTACCGGTCTCGTCGCTGCCGTCGGTCGAAACATAATAGGTCGTTCCGCCCGAAGGCTCTGCAAACGTGACCGCACTGACCGGAATTGCCGAGATCAGGAGCATGATCGTCAGCAATACTGCCAGAACCCGTTTGAATTTGCTCTTCATTCGTTTTCCTCCCTTTCAAACATTTCCGGATTTTTCGGAGCGCTGCCCAAAGCATCGACTGTTTCAGGCCGTTTTCCGAAGCTGCCGCGCCGCATTTGTGCATGAATGCGGAAAATTCCGATAGCCCGACCCGGAATGAGGTAATTATAACAGTTTGGTTACCTTGTGAACATGATAATTTTGCATATCTGCTATGCAAAATTATTAGTTTTTAATCTTCTTGCCCAAAT
>JAQXJH010000153.1 GCA_029008595.1 Bacillota bacterium | reverse complement strand
GCAGAATTTCTGGCATCGTACAGGCTGTTCATTTCTTCGATAACCTGATCGTAGCCCTGAGCAAGCTGCTGCGCCTTGAACTTCTCCCAGTAAGTGGTGAGATCCTCAGTCATGGTGAGGAACTTGTTGATGGTCTCGTTGTAATCGAGGACATCATAGGTAGAAGCATCGCCCAGAATGAGGCCCTTGACGTTCGGCATATCCAAAACCTGCGGATCTTCCGCCTTGATGGTCTCAGCATACTCGTCGACGCAAGCCATCAGGTCTGCGGAGAGGGACTGATCCATGTAGGAACGGTAGCCGGACCAGTAACCGAGCATGGTCATGCCGCCGAACGGATATTTCTGCTGAACAGAGGTGTATTCAGCGCCGTCTTTGTTGGTGCCCCAGGTGAAGGTCACGTTGCCGTTGGCATCTTCGGTCCAATCGGTCTCCGGAATACCGTACTTCAGAACCTTGAAGCCGTCCTCGGAGAGAACCCAATCCATGATCGCGCAGATGCGCTCTGCTTTCGCGTCGTCCACGGAACCGCCGATGTAGGATTCAGACCAGCAGCGGTCGCTCAGCGGATATTCCACTTTGCCTTCGGAGTTCTTCATCAGCGGCATACCGACGATAAGATCGTTCAGTTTTTCGCCCGGATGAGTTGCCTGTTCACCGGAAACCATGCTGGTTTCGAGGATTGCGATACCGCCGGGATAGATACCGGAATGGACATAGCCGCAGGCTCTGTCGTTGATGAACTTATCGCGGCCTTCCTCGTCCTTGATGAGGAGGTAGTCCGGATCGATGATGTTGGCGTCAAGGCACTTCTTCATGTCGCTGATACCGTCAACAAAGCTCTTGGTCATCCAGACCGGAACGATCTTGCCGGCATAGGTGGCATCGTCGTCATCGGCATAAACCCACTTGAAGCCCTGCATACCAGCCGGGCAGGAACCGTTCATGATGCCGGTCATCCAGGAAAGAGCATAGGAGGTCAGACCAACGGCGTTCGGATGCTGATCCATCATCGCCTTAACGGCGGTGATCAGGCTGTCGATGTCGGTCGGAAGCTCCTGATTGGCTTCTTTCAGCCAGTCTTTGCGGAGAATGATACCGGTGTCGTTCGTTGCGCACTGGATATCATCGTTGTAGTTGGGGCGCGGAATCGCATAATAAGAGGTGTTGCTCTCGGTGATCCCGTTCAGGGTCTGGCTCCATTCGGATTTCAGAACCTTCGCCAGATCCGGATATTTGCTTTCATCTGTTGCGCTGGCCGGCAGAGCGCGGACAATGCCGCCCGTCGTCCAGTCTTCGAAGGACTGCGTGAAGCCTGCGTCATAAGCGACGAGATCCGGCAGCTTCTTGGAAGCGGCCCACAGGGTGATCTTCTCACCGTAGTCGCTCCAGGTGACCGGCTGTGCAGTCAGCGTGACGTTGAATTTTTCGAAAACATAATCGCGCAGAGCATCTTCTTCGGTGGAGATGATATCACCGATGCCCCACATGGCGACGCTGATTTCCTGCGGATCAGCGTACGGATTTTCTTCCTTGCTCTCCGTCGAATCGGCAGCTGCGGAAGAGGTATCTGCTGCAGACGAAGTGCTTACGCTGCTGTTGTTGCAGGCAACGGCAGACATGCAGAACAGCGCTGCGAGCAAAATAGCTAATGCCTTTTTCATTTGTGTTTTCCTCCCTTAAAATTTATATGCGGTGCATTCCCGCAGAACCTGTGTGGGAGCCCTGCGGGCGCACTGATATACAATCATTTTTGGATTTCCTGCCCGGATCAGCCTTTTACGCCGCCGAGCATGATGCCCTTGGTAAAGTATTTCTGCACGAACGGATAAACCAGCAGAATCGGGATCGTTGCAATGGTGACCGAAGCCATCTGGAACGAAAGCGTGTAGATCTGTTTGTTCTGAGAAGCGAACTGCTGCGCGGCGCCCGGAAGGGTGTTTACGCTGCTCATCAGCATGTTGCGCAGCGTCATCTGCAGCGGGAGCTTGTAGTTATCCATAATGTGCAGCATGGCCTGCCAGTAGCTGTTCCAGGTACCGACGGCGACAAACAGCGCGATCGTCGCGATGATCGGGGTGGACATCGGCAGCACGATGCGGAACAGGATCGTCATATCGTTCGCGCCGTCGATCTTGGCGGATTCCTCAATGCTTGCCGGAAGATCTTCGAAATAGTTCTTGATCAGGATCACATTGAACTGCGACACCAGGCACGGCCAGACCATGCACCAGATGCTGTCGTGCATTCCAAGGTTTTCGACGACCAGATATCCGGGGATCATACCGCCGCTGAAGAACATGGTGAACAGCATGATGTTGAACATCAGCTTGCGGCCGGGCAGATCCGCTTTGGACATCGGATAAGCAGCGCCGACGCTGATGATCACGCCGAGAATGGTATCAACAATCGTGACAAAGATCGTGACCATAAAGCTGCTGCCGAAGGCCTTGTTGCTGAACATCATTTCGTAGGAAGAGGTATCGAAGACCGTCGGAACAATGTAGACCGTCTGCGCGTGCAGCGCCGTATAATCCGCAAACGAGATGATGATCATGTAGTAAAACGGGAAGAAGCAGATCACGGCGAGCAGACCCATAAAGATGTACAGAAAGACATCGAATCCCGTGGCATGGTTCAATTTGTTCTCTTTTGTTTTTGCCATCGTCTTTCCGCCTCCTTAATAAATCCCGTGGCCGGTCATTTTCTTCACGATCGTGTTGGCGATCATCAGAAGAGAGAAACCGATCACCGAGCAGAACAGACCCATGGCCGTCGTGACGCCGAACTGCTTGGAGCCGAGCGCCGAAGATGCAAAGGACATGCGGTAGATCAGGGTGTCCAGAATATCGGCGACCTCATAAACGCCGGGATTATACATGTTGAAGATCTGGTCGAAGCCGGCGCTCAGCAGCGAGGAGACCTGCATGACGAACATGATCGCAATAGTGCCAACGATACACGGCAGCGTGATCTTCGTTACAAGCTGGCGGCGGCTCGCGCCGTCGATTCTGGCGGCCTCGTAAAGATCGGGGCTGATGCCCGTGATGGACGCCAGATAAATGATGGAGCTCCAGCCCATCTCCTTCCAGTTGTTGCTGATGTAAAGCATCGGACGGAAGGTCGCCGGGTTTGCCAGCACCTGCTGGCTCGGCAGACCCAGCACACCGAGGATCTGGTTGTAAATACCGGTGCTGTTGAAAATGTTGAAGAACAGACCGTAAACAATGATCCAGGAAATAAAGTGCGGGAATGTGTACACCGTCTGAACGACGCGCTTGAACTTGCTGGAACGGATCTCGTTGATCAGCAATGCAAGGATGATCGGAACCGGGAATTCAAAGATCAGACGGCTCACGCTGATCTCAATCGTGTTTTTCAGCGCACGGCTGAAATCCGGATTCTTGAAAATACGGATAAAGTTATTGAAACCGTAATTCTTCGTCCATGGGCTTCCCGTGATCCCGAGCGCAATATTATAATCTTTAAAAGCCAGCTGAACGCCGTACATCGGGTAGTAGTTGAAGATCAGCAGCAGCACCAGCATCGGAAGAAACATCACATACAGCCACTTGTTCTGCCAGATCTTCTGACCCGTGGTCAGTGTACCTGAAAGCCGCTCTCCTTTCTTTGCCCGTTTTGCGGTTTTCTCCATCGAAAGTCCCCCTTAATCATAAATCGGAACAAAGGCGGCCGGGAGACCGTCTCGATCCATCGATATCCCGTTGTTGTTATCTTAACAGTTCGGTTACATTTTGAACATGAAAATATCGCATGTTTGATATGCAAAATTATTAGTTTTCTAACTTTTTGCCCAAATTGATTGGCGAATTGGGGGGTGGTAAAGCAGTTATTGCCAAAGTCAGCATCAATTCATCAAAATATCTTCCGTCTTTTTTGGCGTTCTGCCGCGCCGTTTTTCCGGTGGTGCGGCAAAGCGGATGAAAAAGAGTCCGTTTTGCGCAGGGAATGCAGTAAACTTCGCCCAAACCGCTTGCTTGACAGCTTAAATTTCGCTGTGTATACTGATGGTGTTGCTGCAATCTTGCGTAAATTTCAATAATCATTCACCATTACGCCCGAAAGGAGATCTGACGATGAATTCCATTATCACGGGGCTTGACCGGCCGGAATACAAAAACATTCCTCTGTTTACCATCGGGAACGACGAAGACCGCAAGACACCGATCTTTACCTACCGCTACAATTCCGCCTCGGATGCGCTTTCGCCGCTGCACCGCCACCGTGTGATGCAGATCAATTACATTTCCCGCGGTAAATTGATCCATCAGGTGAACAATGCCCGCTATGAACTGGTGCGCGGTGACATTTTCGTGATCCCGCCGTTTGTTCCGCATCAGATGATCTCGATTCCGGGGGTAGAATACGAGTACACCGAGCTGGAATTTCTGCCGGAATATGTTCTGGGCAGCAGCATTGAGAATTTTCCTTCGGAAGGCGACGAGCGTTCCATTTTTGATTTTTCCTACATTGAGCCGTTCCTTGTCACGGAGTGCAACGTGCGCCCGCGGATGAACCTTTCGGGAACCACCCAGCTCCGCGTGGAAGAGCTGCTGGATGAAATTTACGAGGAATTCCACACGCGGGAGGACAGCTGGCTGCTCGCCATGAAGGCCGATCTGCTCAAGCTGCTCGTGATCGTCGGCCGCGCGTTTCACGCCGAGATCAAGGATTCGCCCGAAATGCAGCTGTTCAACCGGCACTGCGATGCGATCACGCATGCCATCCGCTACATTGACGAAAACTTTGACCGCCCGATCACACTGGAGGAGGTTTCGCGCTACGCGCTTCTCTCTCAGTCGTATTTCAGTTATATGTTCAAAACGCTGACCGGGAAAACCTATCTGGAATACGTTCATGAGCTTCGCATCAAAAAGGCAATGGATCTGCTGGCGCACAGTCAGAATAAAATTGCCGATATCTGCTTCCTTTCGGGCTTCAACAGCATCAATCATTTCGACCGGATCTTCAAGTCCATGGTGGGCCTTTCTCCTTCGCAATACCGCTCCGCCGCCAGAAAAGCGGGAGAAGCGTCCGGCAAAAAATGATCCTCTTCAAAAAAAGCCGCTGCAGGCCGGTTTTCCCGCCGGAGTGCAGCAGCTTTTTTTCGTTCAGACAAAAATTATTTCAGCAAGCGGAACTGACCGATCACAGGCAGTTCTTTTGCTTTTCCGTTTGCAGCGTTGATGATCCCGAGGACGGCAAGCACGATGCCGGCCAGGCTGACGATCCACGAGACGATGGAGAACACAAAACCGACCAGCGGGATTGCTCCCAGCCAGGAAATTACTCCGGATGCGATTTCCAGGATCAGCAGGAGCAGGCCCTGATTCGCATGAAAACGGGCAAATTTTGATTCCTTGGCGGCGAGAATCGGAACCAGCACCAGAATTCCCAGATACGCCAGTACGCTCATGACGGTGTTGTTCTTGATGTCGTCCGGGTCATATTCATTGGTCGTGTCCGCCGTGTTGTTAAGCCCGTTGATCACATCGGAAACGCTGTTCTTCGGCGTTTCGCTTCCCGCTGCTGCGCTGTTCGGCGCGGCCGGCGGAGTCATCGGCGGCGGGGCGGGCGCAGTCGGCGCAGACGGAGCGGCGGCCTCTGTCATGGGCGAACCGCAGATGGGGCAGAACTTCACGCTGTCGTCACCGGAAGCGCCGCATTTCGGACAATTTTTCATAACTGATTCCTCCCAGCATATCATTACCGGCAAAAGCGGCCGGCAGAATTCTGATCACATCAGAATTATATCACATTAACGTACTGATGCAAAGAAAAAATTATGTTTCCGCATTTCTTTCCGCCGGACCGCAAATACTTTTTCCATGCGCCGCGCAAAAGCTTTTTTGGGTATAAAATTTTGTCAGTTTTCTCCAAAACCAATTGACAACTCAAAAAAACAGATTATAATAAGATTAAGAATCATTCTTATTTTGCGTGGTACAAAGACCGTGCGGCACTCTTCCTGTCGTCTGAAGCACAAAAACCGTTTCCTGCCGCGGACAGTATCACCAGAATTCTGAACGGAGTACAAATCCATGACCAGACAGCGCCTTGCCATTGAACATGTGATCCGGTCTTCCCGGGAGCATTTCACCGCCGAGCAGATCTATTTTCAGGCACGGCGGGAGCTTCCCTCGCTGGCCATCGGCACCGTTTACCGCAACCTGAACCAGATGGTGGAACAGGGGCAGCTCCGCCGGCTGACGATGCCCGGCGCTGCCGACCGGTTCGATCGTTTTGTTGATCCGCACCCTCACCTGATCTGCCCGGACTGTGGCTGTGTTTTTGACTGCAAGATCGACGGTCTGAAGGATTTCCTGCAGCAAAAAACCGGTGTTCCGCTGTGCTCCTATGAACTGACACTTTGCGGCCCCTGTCCGAAATGCGCCGCAAAAAATAAAGCTGACAAATAAAAGGGAGGAATTATTTTGGACTCCAAAGCAATGTATCGGATCACTTACGGGCTGTATATTCTTTCAGCCCGGGAAGGCGAAAAAGACAGCGGCTGTGTCGTCAACACGGTGCAGCAGGTCACTTCTTCGCCGAACCGGATCTCCGTCGCGGTCAACAAACAGAATTATACCCACGATATGATCCTCAGAACCGGCCGGTTCAACGTTTCCGTACTGGCGCAGTCTGCTCCGTTTTCCCTGTTCCAGAACTTCGGCTTCCAGTCCGGACGCACCGCCGACAAATTTTCCGCATGCAGCTTTTCCCGCAGTGAAAACGGGCTGGCGTTTCTGTCGGAGCATGCCGTCGCGTTCCTGAGCGGCACCGTGGTCTCCACCGTCGACCTCGGCAGCCACACACTTTTCATTGCCGATGTGACCGACGGAGCCGTTCTTTCTGCCGAAGATCCCGTTACCTACGCCTATTATCAGAAAAATATCAAGTCTGCGCCGCAGCCGGCCGCCAAAAAGGGCTGGCGCTGCCAGATCTGCGGTTATATTTACGAAGGCGATCCGCTGCCCGCAGATTTCGTCTGCCCGATCTGCAAGCACGGCGCATCCGATTTTGAAAAACTGTGATCTGCCGGTTTCCGGGCCTCGCCCGGTTCCGATATTATGAAACGCATTAAAGGAGTGTTGTTCGATGAAACTGGAAGGAAGCAAGACTCAGGCAAATCTGGCCACTGCATTCGCAGGGGAATCCCAGGCTCACACCAAATATCTCTATTACGCCAGCAAAGCGAAAAAGGACGGCTATGTCCAGATCGGCGATCTGTTTGAAGAGACCGCGAAAAACGAAAAGGAACACGCCAAAATCTGGTTCAAGCTGCTCCACGGCGGCTCCGTTCCCGGCACAGAGGAAAATCTGGCGGACGCTGCGGCGGGCGAAAATTACGAGTGGACCGACATGTATGACGGTTTCGCCAAGACCGCGCGCGAGGAAGGCTTTGACGACATCGCATTCCTGTTTGAATCCGTCGGCAAGATCGAAAAAGCACACGAAGAGCGTTACCGCAAGCTGCTGAGCAATATCGAAGGCGGCCTTGTGTTCTCCAGAGACGGCGACGCCGTCTGGCAGTGCTCCAACTGCGGCCATATCGTTGTCGGCAAGAGCGCCCCGCAGGTCTGTCCGGTCTGCGCGCATCCGCAGTCGTATTTCCAGATCAAGGCCGAAAACTATTGATCCACCCCGGATCTGCATTTTTGCTGCAGAAAACCCGGCAGAAGCGCCGCTGATCCCTTTTGGTCAGCACCCGCTTTTGCCGGGTCTTTTTTTGCTGTGCGGCATTCCGCCGTTCGTCAGCCTTCCTGTTCCGCGCGGCTGTGGCGCAGGTGCTCCATGGCGCGTTCCAGAATATCGGTCACATGCTGGTCGTCCAGACTGTAATACACGTTTTTGCCGTCGCGGCGGTATTTGACCAGCTGCGCCGCGCGCAGCGTATTCAGCTGGTGCGAAACAGCTGATTTCGTCATCCCGAGCACCGCGCTCAGGTCGCAGACACAAAGCTCCGCGCAGTCCAGCGCGCACATGATGCGGATCCGGGTAGGATCCCCGAGAATTTTAAAAAACGCAGAAAGCCCGTCCACCAGAACCGCCGGGGGCAGCCCTGCCTTTGCGCGTGCAGCCGCCTCTTCGTGAACCAGTTCGCAGTCGCAGACATGTTCGTCATGCTTCATGGCGATGTTTGCCCCCTTTCAGCCTGCGGCGCACAACGATGGCATGCGCCGGGCACATCTCCTGACAGCAGAAACAGGAAATACAGGCGCGCCTGTTCTGAATCTGCGCCTTATGCTCCTGCAGACGGATGATCTTCTGCGGACAGCTTTCCGCACATTTGCCGCAGCCGATACAGCGCTCCGGAAGCATATGCGGCACCGGCTTGAGCAGCGCCTTTGCAGCAACTCCCACCGGCCCGCGCATGAACCGCGGGATCCCGGAAAGATAGTCGTTCGTAATGCTGTCCGGCAGCAAAAACTGCTCCGGCAGCAGCTCATCGCCCACCAGCCTGACCGAATCCCGGGAACAAAGCCCCCGTTCTTCGGCAAGGCGCAGCATGACTACCTGCCGCGGATCCATTCCAATCGCCCGCGCCAGAACAATATCCTGCGCAAAAACATCCCGCGAGGCAAACGTATATCCGAATTCCCGCGGCGTTCCCATATTCGGGCCGTTGCCTTCCATTGCGGTAACGGCATCGACAAAGGTGACGTCCGGCCTTACCGTCTGCGCCAGCTCCAGCAGCATGCCGGAAAAGCCTTCGATTTCCGGAAAGCGGTAATGGAATTCCGGCTTTTGCAGCCCGGGAATACAGCCGAACAGATTTTTGATCCCGCCGGAAAGCCCGGTCAGCGAATGTGTTTTCAGCTTTGCCACATTGATGATAAAATCGGCGCTGCAGACCGGCTCGATCAGATGGAACCGGCGGGTCACAAAGCCCGGAGGTGTTTCCACCTCGCGCCATTCGGTATTCATGTTCAGCACAGCCTCGCGCTCCAGCTCCCTGTACCCGCAGGCGGCATAGACGGCTTTCAGGTTTGCGGCAACATACGGCCCGCCGGAGCTGTCGGCAACGGTAATATCCGTTACGCCGAGCGCACGCAGCGCGCGGATGATGCACTGCACCAGCATCGGGTGCGTGGTCGCGGCCTGCTGCGGCTTTTTTGCCGAAAGCAAATTCGGTTTGATCAGAACCTTCATGCCCGGCAGAATGCTTTTTTTCAGTTCCAGCGCGGCAAAATGGGCATCCACCGCCCGCTGCACCGGATCCTCGTCATAGCTTTCTGTCCGCTGTACCGAAACAACGCTTTTTCTGTCGGGATCAAAAGGCTCCTGTTCCTCCGGATCCTGTATCCCTGCTGTAAAAACCGCCATCTGTGATTCCTCCCGGTATAAACAAAGCGGCGCTCCCTGCGCCCGCTGTTTTCCTTATTGTATCACAAAAGAATCAAAAAAGGCAACGCCGTGCAGACAAATTTGCAGGATGCGCCTGCGATTCTCCGGATTGACAGGGCCGCGCCGTGTGCTGTTCCGCCCGGGCTTTCCTTTCTGTTCCCCGTTCGGTCGATCCTCTCCTATCCGTCGATTTCTCCATGTTTTTCAGCAGTCTATGCATTGCGGCGCCCGACCGCGGACGATATAATTAAAAACAGCGAACACCGTTTTTTCTTGTTTGGCCCATCAAACAACTGGCACACCCGCCGGCTCTTACCGGACGCGTGTGCTGTCATCCGACAAACGAAAGGAATGAATGGATCATGAAAAAAATCAGGATCGGCGTCATCGGGCTTGGCGGCCGCGGACTCGGCCTGCTGAAGGATGCAATCCTGCCGCGGGAGAACGTGGAGGTCATCGCGCTGAGCGATCTTTACCCGGACCGGATGGAAGAAGCCGCAAAGGCGGTTCAGGAGGTCTCCGGCATCTCCCCGGAGCTGCACCGCGATTATCATGAAATTCTGAAGATGGAATCGGTCGACGCCGTTGTCATCCCCGCCGCATGGGAAGCCCATATTCCGATCGCCGTCGACGCCATGCGCGCCGGCAAGATCGTCGGCTGCGAGGTCGGCGGCGCTTATTCCGTGCAGGATTGCTGGGAACTGGTCAAAACGTATGAGGAAACCGGGACTCCCTGCATGATGATGGAAAACTGCTGCTACGGGCGCGAGGAACTGATGGCGCTGAATATGGTCAGAAAGGGCGTTCTGGGAACGGTTGTCCATTGCCAGGGCGGTTATCATCACGACCTGCGTGCAGAGGTTTCGTTCGGCCGCGAAAACCGCCATTACCGCCTGCGCAATTATATGAACCGCAACTGTGAAAACTACCCCACGCATGAGCTTGGCCCGATCGCCAAGATTCTGAACATCAACCGCGGCAACCAGATGCTTTCCCTCACCTCGACTGCCTCCCGCGCAGCCGGACTGAACGAGTTCCTCAAGCGCGAAAAGGGCGAGGATTACGACATTACAAATTACCCGTTTGCACAGGGCGATGTGGTAACGACCGTAATCAAATGCGCTCACGGCGAAACCATTGTTCTGACGCTCGACACGACCCTGCCGCGCTTTTATTCCCGCGGCTTTGAGATTCGCGGCACAAAGGGCATGTATACGGAGGACACCCGCTCCATCTTCCTGGACGGCGTACATAACAAATATGACTTTGACTGGAAGCCGATGTGGAACAACGTAGAGGAATACCGCAAGGATTTCGAGCACCCGATCTGGCGCAGAAATCTGGAGGAAGGCGTCCGCGGCGGCCACGGCGGCATGGACTGGCTGGAGTTCGACGCGTTCTTTACTGCGATCGAGCAGAACCTGCCGATGCCGGTGGACGTGTACGATATGGCTGCCTGGATGGCGATCACGCCGCTTTCCGAACAGGCGATCGCTACCGGCGCTCCGCAGGCGATCCCCGATTTTACAAACGGCCGCTGGACAATGCGCGAGGAAGAGCCGTGCTGGCACTTTGGTCTCGCCAACGTCTGCGAAGAGTAACCGAAAAGGAATCATTTCTGCCGAAGGCATCGCAAAACGCCGCGCACCCGGAATCACGGGTGCGCGGCGTTTTTATGCTCTTTTCGCTTCGCGGCGGAGCCGGAGTCGTCCGTTTGCCGCGGGAAAGGCGGATCAGCCGCCTGTTTGCCCATCCCTGCGTCCGGCGCAGAACAGCAGAGCCAACCCCGCCAGACAGAACGCGATCCCGACGGCAAAGAGCGCTGTATTCCATCCGTCCCACAGCGGCTCCAGAAGATCCGGAGAAAGGTAGATCCCGCGGGTATAAAATTTATGATCCAATATAAAAAATTCCTGTACCGTCTTCTCGATGTATGCTTCCCGTTCCTCTTCCGAAAGCTGAATCCTCTCCATGCTTTCTTCAATCCCTGCAAGAAGCTCTCTTTTCAGGTCTTCCGTGCGGACATAATAAAACTGCGCCTCTCCCTCGTCCTCCTCGGGCAAATACGCCCTTGTGTATCGCCACCCGGATCGGTAGGAGGGAAAGCTGTAATGGACTCCGTAATAGATCCAGCGGGAAGAATCGGGTTCCGTCTCGTCGATCCGGGCGGTAGGGTACGCCATCGTTCCCGCCTTCAGCGTCAGCACCGGAAAAAGATCACCGGGATGTGCATAATAGCGCAGCGTAGTCCGCAGCCGGTGACTGCCCATGCTGACTGTCATTCTGTCCTGCGGCCCGAAATTCGTAAACAGAAACAGATCGATCTGTTCCAGCGGAGTCTTGTTTTCCAGCTGTCGGATCGTCTCCTGCCACTTTGCTACCGTAGTGTGTGGCTGAAACGCTTCGATCACCGGCTTGTTTTTCTGTTCCGCCAGCAGCACCCGTGCGCCGCAGCCCAGCAGCATCACGATGCCGATCACCAGTGACAGAACGCCGAAACACTTTTGCCTTTTCATGATTCCACCTCTCCCTTATTCCGGAAAACAGTCTGCCCAATTTACGCCGGTAGTTTCCGGTCCGGCTTTGCAGCCGAAGTCGTCCTCTTTCCACAAGAAAGGCGGATCAGCCGCCTGTTTGCCCATCCCTGCGTCCGGCGCAGAACAGCAGAGCCAACCCCGCCAGACAGAATGCGATCCCCGCAGCCAAAAGCGCCGTATTCCATCCGTCCCACAGCGGCTCCAGAAGATCCGGAGAAAGGCAGATCCCGTGTTCATAAAGCTTGTTGTCCATCAGGAAAAAGCCGTTCTGCAGTTCCGCTTCCCAATTAGCCTGCCGCTCTTCCCCTTCGATCCCCAGCTGTGCCGCCTGTTCGTCAAAGGCAGCCTGTGCCTCCCGAAGCAGGTCTTCGGTCCGGATATAATAAAACGGCAGGGAATCCTCCCCGGATTGCTTTACGGTTTCCGTCTGAAACGCACGCGTATAGCGCCATCCGTACTGATAAGCGGGGAAACTGCAGCCGGCACCGTAAAAATGGGACAGCGGTTTGTAACTGCCCCCGCAGTCCAGCGGAACCATCTGCACAGCGGTTCCCGCTTCCAGCGTCAGCGCGGGGGTACGGTCTCCCGGCGCCGCGTAATAGCGGAGCGTCGTATGCAGCGTATAGGTCACCGGCTGACCGTACCCCACCGCCGCAAAAGCGCGCGCCGCATATCTTGCATAGGACGGAACATCCACCTGCTCCAGCGGCAGCTTCTGTGCAAGCTTTTGGGCATCCGTGCGCCCCGGGTCCAGTTCCGCT
Organism: Bacillota bacterium; assembly: GCA_029008595.1. Lineage (GTDB taxonomy): Bacteria > Bacillota > Clostridia > Oscillospirales > Acutalibacteraceae > CAKXIK01. Next base: position 12,993 of record JAQXJH010000153.1, on the reverse strand, counting down.
GCCGAAAAGCCGCTTTTAACCGGCTTGTTTTTCTGTTCCGCCAGCAGCACCCGCGCGCCGCAGCCCAGCAGCATTACGATGCCGATCACCAGCGACAGAACGCCGAAACACTTTTGCCTTTTCATGATTCCACCTCTCCCTTATTCCGGAAAACAGCCCGACCGGTTTGCGCCGGCAGTTTCCGGTTCGGCTTTGCAGCCGGATAAAATTTCATCCAACGGCAGATTTCACTTATATTATAAAAATTCCGGGAGAAAAGAAAAATGGAATATTTGAATATTTGAACGATTTTTACATGTAATATTGTTATATTTTAGGTAAATAGTTAGTTAATTTTCGCCGCAAAAAAACAGGGTGCAACCGGAGCCGTACCCTGTTTTTTTACTGAAAATCAGATGCTGACCGAATAGTTCGGCGCTTCCTTTGTGATCTGGATATCATGCGGATGGCTTTCCTTCAGGCCGGCTCCGGTGATCTTTACAAATTTCGCTTTTTCGTGCAGCTCTTCGATCGTGGCGCAGCCGGTGTAACCCATGCCGGAGCGCAGACCGCCGAGCATCTGATAGATGGTATCCGAAAGCGGTCCCTTGTAAGGCACGCGGCCCTCGACGCCCTCCGGAACGAGCTTCTTGGCGTCGGACTGGAAGTAGCGGTCGGCGCTGCCCTTCGGCATGGCGCCGAGGCTGCCCATACCGCGGTAGACCTTGAACTGGCGTCCCTGATAAATTTCCGTATCGCCGGGCGACTCCTTGCAGCCCGCCACCAGCGAACCGACCATGACCACATTGGCGCCGGCAGCCAGCGCTTTGACGATATCGCCGGAGTATTTGATGCCGCCGTCCGCGATGACCGGAATCCCGTATTCCGCCGCCGCACAGGCAGCGTCATAGATCGCGGTGACCTGCGGAACGCCGATTCCCGCAACGATCCGCGTGGTGCAGATGGAGCCGGGGCCGATACCGACCTTAACGCAGTCTGCGCCGGCCTCGATCAGCGCACGGGTCGCTTCTGCCGTGGCAACGTTTCCGGCGATCAGCTGAACATTCGGATACGCCTTTTTTACGCGGCGGACGGATTCCACCACGTTGATGTTGTGTCCGTGCGCGGAATCCAGCACGAGCACGTCCACCTGCGCCTTGACCAGCTCGGCAACGCGCTCCAGCACATTCGGCGTTGCGCCGATGGCCGCGCCGCAGAGCAGACGTCCGCTTGCGTCGCGCGCGGAATTCGGGTACTGAACGGCCTTTTCAATATCCTTGATCGTGATCAGACCCTTGAGCACGCCGTTTTCATCGACGATCGGCAGCTTTTCGATCTTGTGGCGGCGAAGGATCTCCTGCGCCTGTTCCAGAGTCGTCCCAACCGGCGCCGTGATCAGTTTTTCCTTCGTCATCACATTGGCGATCGGCTGGCTGTAATCTGCTTTGGTCATAAAGCGCATATCACGGTTCGTGATGATGCCGACCAGCTTGCCGTTCTCACAGATCGGCACGCCGGAAATTTTGTATTTCCCCATCAGCTGGTCAGCGTCTGCCACCAGATGCTGCGGAGAAAGGAAGAACGGATTGACGATAACACCGTTTTCAGAGCGCTTGACACGGTCGACCTCATCTGCCTGCTGCTCGATCGACATATTTTTGTGGATGATGCCGATGCCGCCTTCACGCGCAATTGCGATCGCCATCGCGCTTTCCGTAACGGTATCCATCGCGGCAGTCATCAGCGGCGTGTTCAGGTGGATGGCTTTTGTCAGTTGGGTGGAAACATCGACCATCTTCGGTTCAACGTTGGATTCTCCCGGAATCAGAAGAACATCGTCAAAGGTCAGACCTTCTTTTACGAATTTCTGCTGAAAATCAGTATTCAACATCCCTTTTCCTCCTCTTTTCATCATTCGGTTTTCTGCGGTATATTTTATTTATTTTATCATCTTGCCTGTCTGCTGTCAACGAAAATCCCGCACAAACATTTCGCTTCTGCCGCGTTTGTTTTGAGAAAAAAAGAACGGCTCCGCAAACCGCACGGCCGTTCTCTTCAGAGAGGATCAAAGGATATTCTGTTGTTTCCTGCGGCGGAACAGCGCCGCAAAAACGATCCCTGCCGCCAGCGCCGCGCTGCAGCCCAGCAGCGTCCACCATCCCGAAGGAATTGCCGCTGTGCCCTGCGTCTCCTGCTGTATTTCGCCCGGCGGCTGCATCATCTGCCCGTCATTTCCCGGGAACGTGCCGTCCTGTCCGCCCGGCGGCTGCGCAGCTGATCGGGTGTTTGTATTCATGGCGGAAGCAAAGCTCTTCCATTGCGTTCATCCTCTCCGGCTTTTTTTTGCTCTGACTCGCCCGGATTGCGGCGGAGCATCCGCTTCCGCACGCAGCTGTATGTAAAATCTATGTAAGATCGGGACATTCTCAGTGTACGTTCGCCATGTGAAGTTTTTTTGAAGCCTCCGTGCAAAGTGCGTGAAAAAAAGCGCTGCTTTCCGAAGAAAACAACGCTTTTCCGTAACATCACCGTACGGTGATCACATTCGGCTGTTCAGTATGGAACGGATCGACGCCGAAACGCGCCCGCAGCCATTCCACGCAAAGCTCCATCCATCGTGCGGTGTGCGGATTGCCTTCGCAGTTCATCTCGGACGTTGCCAGCGAAAGCCCATGCGGCCCGTCCGGGAACCAGTGCAGTTCCACAGGAACGTGGCTTGCGTGCAGGGCGATCGCCAGGCGCAGCGTCTCCTGCGGCGAAACGGTTTCGTCGCTTTGCGTATGCCACAAAAACGCCGGCGCGGCCAATTCGCTCACCTGCGGGATCAACGAAAACTGCCGGATCTGCTCCTGCGTCGGCTCGCCGCCCGCCAGCCGCTGGAACGTAAACTTTCCGCCGGGCTGCGGCCCTTCCTCACTCAGCACCGGATACCCGAGGATCATGGCGTTCGGGCGGTTTTTGCCGGGTGCCATGCCCGCGATCTGCTGCAGTTCCGGCGCATTCCAGCAGATCCCCAGCGAGGCGGCAAGGTGGCCGCCGGCCGAAAATCCGCACACGGCGATCTTTTCGGGATCGATCTGCCATTCCTCTGCACGGTCGCGCAGCAGGCAGAGCGCCCGGGTCAGGTCGAGCTGCGGCGCCGGGTAAACCGCCGGAGCACAGCGGTAATGCAGCACAAACGCATGAAACCCCGCCGCCGCAAACTGCATTGCGATCGGTTCGCCCTCGCGTGGGGTCGCGTAAGAATATCCGCCGCCGGGGCAAATGACCACCGCGCCGCGCGGACGCACTCCATCCAGCAAATAAGTCGTCAGGGTCGGCTGTTTTATGGTTCCCGCCGGATCGGAACACGCAAATTCCCGAAGTTCCTCTTCCTGCCAAAGCGGGATCGTCTGTACCTGCATAATAAAATCCTTCTTTCCGGCAAATGCCTGTTTTCTTCATCATAGCAGGAAAAACGGCAAATCACAATGACTTTTTGCAAAAATCGTGATAAAATAAAAAGCGGGACAACGCCCTTGGAGAGGGGCATAAAAAACTACTACTCTATGGATAAGGAACCGATTCTGCAATGAAAATACTGGCTGTTGATCTGGGAAAAGTGCGCACCGGAACCGCGGTCTGCGATCCGGGGGAGATCCTTGCTTCGCCGCTGCGGGTGATCCGGCAGACGAACCGTGTTCTGCTTGCGGAAGAGATCGCGGAGCTTGCCCGGGAAAACCGCGCAGAGGAGATCGTTCTGGGACACCCGGTCAACATGGACGGCAGCGAGGGAGAAAGCGCACGCGGCGCGCAGGAATTTGCCGTTCTGCTGCGGGAAAAATCCGGCCTTCCCGTTGTTCTGCGGGATGAACGCGGCACCACTCTGACCGCGCACAATTACCTGAACGAGACCGATACGCGCGGAAAAAAGCGCAAGGCCGTCGTGGACGCCGTTGCCGCCACCGTAATTCTTCAGGATTATCTGGAATACCGCAGAAACCGCCGGGCAGAGCGCCCGGAAGCATAAGCGCCGCCGAAGCGGCAAATGAAACAGGCCTCCCCGGGTTCCGGGAAGGCCTGTTTGCTTTTCGGATGATGCGCAAAGCATCAGTACAGATCGTAATAATATTCCCAAGGCCCGCTGCCGATCACGCCGACGATCACGGCAACCATTGCGACGGCGGCCAGAATCGCGAGCGCAAAGCAGACGATGCCGGCGATCAGCAATTTTTTCGCGCGCGCATGGCAGACGGCGCATTCCTCCGGCGAGCGATAGCCTGCCAACAGATACGGGTTCATCGGCGGCTGCGGCGCACCGCAGTAGGGGCAGACGTTCGTCCCCGGCGCGAGCGGCGCACGGCAGCTGACGCAGATCTGCTGAAGCGGCACAGCGCTGCTGCCGGCGTTTTTACGGATGCAGAGATAGACGATCCCGGGGATTCCTCCGAGCAGACCGATCAGCACCGCCCACATGGCGGCATCCTTATTGTTGAGGGATTTTGCATCCTGATAGGCTGCACAGGCCAGCAGCACCTGCGCTGCAATGGCAAACAGAAAAATCAGAAGATAGAAGATGGCCGCAGCGGCAAATGCGCCGGCAGAGGAGGAATACATAAGCTGTCGTCTCCTTTTTGTAATTTTTATATCCGGGGATGCCCGCTTTTCCGGTGCGCCTGCTGCAGAAGCCGGCGGGCTGCATCCGGATTTCCCGCCGCGGGCGGATAACACCTTTATTATTTCGCAAAAAGCGCCGTTTGTCAATTATTTCAGGCAAAATACTTCTCTTGCGGAGGGCAGGCTTTCTCCCGTCAATATTCCTTTTTGACCGTTTCAAGATTATAGATTTTTCTGAACCGCTGTTCCTCCTCATCCGTCCGGATCAGCATGACTTCCGTAAAATGGCCGTCGTCTATATTTTTAAACCCGGCTATTTTTTCTCCGGTACAGACAGAGCTTCGGATCACGGCATACTGCTTCTGCGAATCGAACGGGATCGTTTCCTTGAGGCGCCGTTCATAGTACGGACGCATCTCGGCGGCAAACACGACCGTAAACGCCGCCAGAATAACGCCGCCGGCAATGCACAGCCCCCACAGAAAGACTCCGGACAGCAGCCACACGGCCAACGGGACAACCGCGCCGGTCAGGATGCCGATCCCGATCCATCTGCCGCCGAAAAAAGGAACGCCCGAAGAAAGAATGAAGCTTCAGGCGTTCCTTCTGTGTTCAAACGGCGGTTTTCATCCGTTTTTTTGCAAATGCTTCCGTCCCCGCGGGATCAGGTGAGCTTGATCTCCTCGTCGTTGATCAGCTTGATGAAATCGGCGAGAACCTTGTTGGCCCATTCGCGCTTCACCAGAGCCATATTCTCCCCGTTGATCTGATAGATCACACGGCGGTCGGAATACTCATAGGCCGCGACCGTGATCGGCTCGGCGTCGTACTCCTCAAAGAAATTCAGCGTGAACGAGAAGAGCATTGCGCCCGGCTGGGCATCTTCCGGAACCTCTTCCTCGCGGTAGGCCGTAAGGAACGACTGGTAGAACTTTTTGTAATACTGGAGGTTCAGATCATTGTAGTAAGCGGCGTAATCATAATCGACCGTCGCTTCGCCGGAAGAGGTATTGGAGCTGCTGGACACCTTTTCGGTGCGCTGCTGCTCGATCGTATAGGTTTTGCCGTTGTTGTCGACAAAGTCGAAGGTCGCAACCGTTGAAATGTCGCAGAGGAACATCAGCGTATCGCGCAGGTCAAACGCCTTTGTGGTCGCCAGCGCAATATTGGCCGCATCCACCGTATAAATGACCTTTCCGCCTTCAAACATCACATAGGCCGTGGAACCGTCCACCTTGCCGATCAGCAGCGATGTTTTTTCGCCCTCGATCCAGAACCACAGCACGATGGGGTCGTCCATTCCGTACTCCTGCAGTTCCTCGTCGGTCGGGTTCACCGCCGCAAATCCCGTTGCCGAAAGGTTCGCCAGCGGCGTCAGGTAATTGTCGACCAGCTTGCTGGTCACGCCGGCCTCCTGCGGCTCGCTCATATAATAAGAATAATACTTCAGCGGGCTGGTAGCGGCAACCTCCTCCGCCTGCGGGAAGATCACGGTCGGCTGATCGTGGTCGCGGCCGGAGATCTTGATCTTATCAAAGGTCGGCAGAACTTCAGCGCCGGATTCATCCGTCGTCATCAGGCTGAGGATCGTGCCCGAAAGGAAATCATTGCACGAAACGCTCAGCATGGAGGCAACGCCGGAAATATAGACATGGTCGTCTCCGGAACGCATCACATAATATTTTGAACTGCTGCCCGGCACTTCGTCGCCGATGGAGATGGTGACGCTGGAGCCGTCGGTAAAGGTCGCGACATAACTGGCGGCCGGATAATCCAGACCGTAGGGAGCAAGATCGCTCTGTTTCCCAAGATCACGGGTGGCCGTCAGGGAATAGCCGTATCTTGCGTCCGACTGTACCACCGAATTGAGCAGCGTAACGCCCTCCATCCCCGTGACGGTATAAGTGACCGTGGCGGCTGCCGCCGACGAAGCATCGGTGGATTCCGGCTCCGTTATCTCGGCGATCAGCTCGACGGTTCCTTTTTCATTGGTGATCACGAGAGACGTCATTTCCGACTGCTCACGGGAGATCAGCGGGATCGTTTCGGTGCTGCTGACAGAGGCCGTGCCGGACGACGCTCCGGTTTCTTCGCCGCCCTGCGGCAGCAGAAGCAGCAGGGCAACGCCTGCGCCCACCACAACGAGCACCGCAAGAAAAATGAGCAGCTGCTTTGTTTTTCTGTTCATCGGGCGTCCTTTTTTACTCATAAATGACGCCTCCTGAGCCACACGATCAGGCCAACGGCCAGAACGAGCAGCGGAACAAGGATCATGAAGATCGTCATACCGACCATATTGACCATGCTGCTCGAAACCGTAAAGTCAGAAGTCGTCAGCTTGGTCGGGCTGATGTAAACCTTGTTCTCGTCGCCGGTGGTGCCGCTGAGGAACCGGAAGAGCGTTACGGCACAATCAGAGTTCTTTGCGCTGCCGTACTGCGTATAGTAATTGAACATTTCGGTAGAAGCCAGCGTGATCACGCGGGAATAGGTAATGGTGCTGCCGCTGACGCCCTTGGCGCTGATCGTCATGACCGGATAGCTCTTTTTATCTTCGTCCTTCGGTTCATAGGTGCCGATATCCTCGGTGGAAACGCTGTAGGTGGAATCATAGGTGGAAAGCACCGTGCTCACCGCAATTCCGCTGTGGCTGTCCCAGAGAACCTCGATCGGCGCAACCGCATAAGCGAGCGCAACGCCGTTGGAATAATCGTCGAAGATGGTCTCCTCGCCGAACTGCAGCAGCGGCGTCAGGGCGTTGCCGACATAATGGCTGTTATCGGATTCCATAACGATGCTGCCGGATTCCTGTACTCCGATACCCCAGTCGGCCATAAAGGCTTTGAAGTTCGGCATATCGGAGGTATCCTGCATCGGGCTGAGCATCACGACGATATTTTTGCCGTACTTCTCTTCGTTGATCAGGAAGTCCTCCAGAATCCGGATCTGTTCCGGGGTGTAATCTCCGGTCGGCGCGTTGATCACAATGACATCAATGCTGCTGTCGATCGGCTGCGAAAGCATCAGGTCGACGGTCTGAATTTCAAAGTTGTTGTCGCTCAGCAGAGAGGTCAGCACGCTCGGCGTGGTTTCACCGTGGCCGGTCACAACGCCGACGATCGGCAGCTTGTCCACATTGACGGCGAGCATCGCATTGCCGATGGCATATTCAATATTGGAGACGTGTGTGGTATTGCCGTAGGAATCCTGACTGGATTTGTAAAGATCGCTGATGGCCAGAACCTTGTGGCGCTTATCGGATTTGATAATAATCGAGTAGGCAGTCAGTTTTTCGTTCGGATATTCGCTGGTAAAGCCCGGATTCGTTTCAAGATCGACATAGGAGACCTTGATGTTGCCGTTGCGTTCGGACGCTTTGGAAACCAGCTCCAACAGACGGGTACCTTCGTTCATGGCATCGCCGCCAACCTGATTTGCCATAATATTATTGACCGTATTCTCGACCGTATCGTGTCCCGCGCAGAAGATGATCTCCGTCGGAACGTCGATCTTATCGATCACTTCGGTAAAGTCCTCATTCAGCGAAAGACGCTGGTCTGCGGTCATATCAAGCCGCAGCGACGGGAACCGGTTCACCAGCGCGGTCGCGCCGACGTTGATCAGCACCGCCAGCACCAGCACGCCAACCACAAAAACCGAGGACAGCGAACCGTGCTTGAACCGGGTGCTGTGAATCCATACGCTGAACTTTCTCTTTTTTGCTTTTTTCGTCTTTCCGGCTTTGGGAGAATCTTTTTCTTCGGCAGCGCTTTCCGCAGATCCGTTCTCCGCTTCGGGCTTCCGGCTGCTCTCCGCGGCTTCCGGCGCCGCATCGGCAGCAGCTTCTGCAGCCGGCGCGGTCTCCTCTGCTGCTGCAGCTTCGGAGGCGGCATCTTCCGGCACTGCCGGATTCAAATTGTCTTTTTTCTCATCAAACATGTTGTCAAACCTCCTTTAGCTCCATCTCTTCTTTTCCAGCATGGTAACGGTGAGATAGTTGAACACACCGATCACGCTGAGGAAGAAAACGACGCTGGAAAAGTCACAGACGCCGGTCGTAAACGAATAGTAGCGCTCGTAGAACGAAATATTGCTGACCAGACTCGTCAGCCACGCGGAACCGAACAGGGACGCGATCTGGCCGAAAACGATCAGAAGGATGGACACGGCAAAGGAAGCGATCGCCGCGATCATCTGGCTATCGGTCAGGCTGGAAATGAACAGGCCGATGGCGATCGTTGCGCCGCCGTACAGCAGCGAACCAAGAATATTTCCGAAGATCTCGCCCCATGCCGGAACTGCCAGGAACGAAACGATGAACGCCGGGATCAGCGTGAACAGGATCACAATGGCATACACCGTGAACGCAGCCAGGAACTTACCGAACACCAGCCCGCCCAGGCTGACCGGCGCCGTCAGCAGTGCCTGATCCGTCTTCTGCTTCTTGTCTTCGCTGAGCAGTCTCATGGTCAGCACCGGGATCAGCATCATGCACCAGGTGAAAATAGCGCTGTAGATCGTTGTAAAATAGGCGGAGCTGCCGCTGGCAAGCACCGTGTAGAACTGCATTCCTTCAAAGAACAGCAGCACGGCGATAAAGACATAACCGATCGGATTGGTGAAATAGCCGCGCAGCTCACGTTTATAAATCGCAGACATCAGGCGTTGACCTCCCTGTTGGATTTTTTCAGCTTCTGCCCGGCTGCATAGGTGCCGTTGGTCAGGCTGATAAAGACCTCTTCAAGCGTCAGATCGGTGGAACGGAGCGCCAGGATCGGCCAGCCGCGTTCGGCAAGGCGTTCAAACATGGCGCGGCGCGGATCGGCTCCCTGTTCGGCTTCCACCGAATATTCGCACACACCCGGTTCGCGCTCGCCGAGGTTGCCCACGGCAACGACCTTCGGCAGGCGGCGCAGAAGCTTTTCCACCTCCGCAGCGGGGCCTGCGACACGCACCAGCAGCCGGTGGTCGCTGGAAAGCGAATGCGAAAGGCTGTCCGGCGTGCCGTCGGCGATGATCTGGCCTTTGTCGATGATGATAACACGTTCGCACACGGCCTGCACCTCTGACAGAATGTGTGAACTGAGAATAACGGTGTGGTGCTTGCCGAGCTGCCGGATCAGGTTGCGGATCTCGATGATCTGGTTGGGGTCAAGGCCGACGGTCGGCTCGTCCAGGATCAGCACGCCCGGGTTGCCCAGCAGCGCCTGCGCAATACCGACGCGCTGCCGGTAACCTTTGGAAAGGTTGCGGATCAGGCGCGTGTACACATTGGTGATCTTGACCAGACGGCAGATCTCATCAATATGTTCCTTGCGGGGCAGCTCCACTTTTTTCAGATCGTACATGAAGTTCAGGTATTCCTTGACCGTCATATCCATGTACAGCGGCGGCAGTTCCGGCAGATAACCGATCTGTTTCTTTGCTTCGTTCGGTTCCTCCAGAATGTTGTACCCGCCGATCTCCGCCGTACCCTCCGAGGCGGAAAGGTAACCGGTAAGAATGTTCATCGTGGTCGATTTTCCGGCGCCGTTCGGCCCGAGAAAGCCCACGATTTCCCCTTCCTTGACGCTGAAGCTGATGTCGTTGACGGCAATGTTGCTTCCGTAGCGTTTGGTCAGGTGGTTGACCTCTATCATCTTTTGACCATTCCCTTCGTGTTGGTTTGATTTTTAGGGGCAGGACGCCTTTTCAGGCGGTTTGCAGACCAATACTTTGTGTCATTATACTGTCGGTTTGCGAAACGAGCGTGATGGAAATATGTCCAATCTATGAACGAACAGCGTTGCGCACAAATCTTCCGCGTAAAAAACGGTGCATAATCTACAAAATTAATAAACCTGTGACTGTTTCTGTAAAAGCCGTATGCTTTTTCTTCCGTTTCCGCATCGGTCAGGCATCCTCTTTCCGGGCGGCAGACAGCACAGGATCCCCGGCAGAGCGCTTCTGCAGGGGATCTCTGTATTTCCGGCGGTAAACACCGCGGCTGTCCGGTTCAATTTTGCCGGGTTAAAAATCCGGCGTATACGCCAGCTCCACCGTACGGTTCTCTGCACGGTAAATTTTCAGGTCGCGGAACTGCACATGGCTGCAGTAGGTTCCCAGCCCGACACGGAAACTGCCTTCCCCGCGGATCGGATCCGGGTCAGACAGCAGCACGATCAGCTCGCCGTCCACCAGAATAAAGCACATGGAATCCACGATACCGGCCTGAATATGGTATTCCCGGTCGGATTCCGCAACAAACGAACCGTTCATTGCATAGAGGACGCATTCGGGGTAACGCTCGATCCCTGTCCGCTTTTTCCACCAGCCGTTCAATCCGGCGATATAGCCCTGTGCCGCATCGTCCTTTTCATGATCCCAGCCTTTGGCCCGGAACGAAAAATTCAGATCATTGTTGCACGGAGCGATCAGCTTCCCGTAAAAATCCATGATGATATTTCCCGGGAACTGCTCGTTTGTATAGATCAGACCGCCCGCATTCCCGCGGTAAAGTCCGTCCAGAACGCCGTCCTTTGCGTTCCATTCCCCGCCGGTAATCTCCCAGCGGCTCTTCCATCCTTCTGAAAAATCCTCGCGGAAAAGCAATTCTCCCGCATTGACCTCCTGGTCGCGCAAATAAAACACCTTTGTCTCTCCTTGCTGAAATACATGCTGTATTTGAATTTTGTTACCATTATAAAGGCATCCGGAACGGTTGTCAACGAAACAGCCCAAACCTTTCGGGGAAAAACCTCGCCATGGAAAAAATGATCATAACACAGAAAAATCGTCTCGGATTGATGCCGCTTCCCTTGTTTTTGAAAAAACGCTATGATAAGATGAAACAAACGCATGGATCCAAAAATCAGCCGGAGCAATCCGCTCAGAAAGGAACGAGATACCATGAGTATGATGTCGCGCATGAACAATTTCAGTCAGCTGACCGAAGCAAGGCCGCTTGCGACAGCTCTGTCCGCCCCGGACGGCATTCTGCAGGATATTCTGGATCAGATCCCCGTTTCGTCCGGTTCCGAGGGCTGGAAAACGATCGGATTTTCCGCGGAGTATTCTCCGGCGCAGCGGCAGGCACTGCAGGCGCTCGGCGTGCAGCCTGCGCAGCTGAACACGGAAGACTCCTACGCCGTGTTCGGTGAAGGCGATACCCTTACCGTCTGCGGCGCAAATGTTCGCAGCCGGCTGTTCGGCGCTTACACATTGCTGCAGCAGGCGCGGGCCAACGACGGCAAAATTCCCGGCGGCGTGATCTTCAATGTGCCGCAATGCTCCTTCCGCGGGCTGAAGGTCTATCTTCCGGCGCCGGATGCTCTGGATGAATTTTACCGCATCGTGGACTTTCTGCTTTATTACCGCTGCAACACCATCATCATTGAGATCGGCGGCGCAATGGAATATAAAAAGCACCCGGAGATCAACGAAAGCTGGATCGAATACTGCCGCGAAATGGGTCGTTACCCCGAGCGCGCCGACGAAGTTCAGCATATGTTCGGCTGGTCAAAGAATTCGATCCATTTTGAAAACGGCGGCGGAACCTATCTGTCGCAGGAAACGGTGCGCAAACTGGTGGATTACTGCCGGGAACGCGGGATGGAGGTCATCCCCGAGGTGCCCAGCCTGAGCCACGCCGATTATCTGCTCAATGCACATCAGGAGCTGGCCGAGCGCCCCTACGATCCATTCCCGGACGTTTACTGCCCGTCGAATCCGGAAAGCTACCGTCTGCTTTTCGATGTGCTCGACGAGGTCATCGAGGTCTTTGAACCGGAAACCGTCCATATCGGTCACGACGAATGCTATTCGCTCGGTCTCTGCGAGCGCTGCCAGGGGAAGGATCCCGCCGAGCTTTATGCGGCGGATATTACAAAAATTCACGATTACCTTGCCGAACGCGGGATCCGCACAATGTACTGGTCGGAAAAAGTGCTCAACGCCATCGCAAAGGACGGCCATCCTTACGGCGGCGCCGACCAGATCCACTCCTGCTCGCGCGAAACAACGTGCCATGTTGCGGCAACCTATCGCGCCATCGATATGATCCCGCAGGACTGCCGCGCGCACAACTGGTACTGGTCGATCATCGAACGCGGCGACGAGGAATTCCACAAGCGGAATATGCCGATGACCTTCGGCAACTGGAGCCCGACCGGAATTCTTCATTGGCAGGAACGCGTGGACGCCGGCGCACAGGGCGGCGCACCTTCCCACTGGACAACGCTTTCCGAAACGACGCTGCAGTATAACGGCGTCTTTACGGAACTGGTCTTCGGCGCACATCTGCAGTGGATCCCCGGGTATCAGCCGGAGCAGTATGCGTCGCTTCTGCAGGAGACCGCAGAAGAACTGTTCCAGTACAAAAACCGGAGCATTCTGCAGCAGCCGCACTTCTGCATTACGCACCGCACCACGATGGATCGT
>JAQXJH010000152.1 GCA_029008595.1 Bacillota bacterium | reverse complement strand
TACTCCGCCCAAGGAAATGGAGCTGATCTACCATCTGGCGAGCAACCCGAACCGCGTTTTTACACGCGACCAGCTGCTGGACGAGGTCTGGGGCTTTGATTATTACGGCGACAGCCGCACGGTGGACGTGCATGTCAAGCGTCTGCGCGAAAAGCTGGACGGCGTTTCGGACAAATGGGATCTGAAAACCGTGTGGGGCGTCGGATATAAATTCGAGGTCAAGGAATAATGCGCAATTCAATTTTCAAAAAATATCTGCTGCTGACCTCCTGCATCATGCTGCTGAGTTTTCTGGTCATGGGCAGCGTGATGTACGTTTCCATGTCGAACTACTGGATCGAAGACAAGCTGGCTGCTCTGGAAAAGACCGCAACATTTTCCTCTCACGCCGCTGCACGGCAGATCAGCAAAACCGAAAACAACGCCTACCAGATCTCCGGCGATGCGCAGATCATGTTCATGCTGCAGGATCAGACGCTGGACGCCGATATCTTTATCGCCAAAACCAGCGGAGAGGTTCTGCTGAGTTCTAATCTGACAGACAACAGCTTCGTCGGAAAACAGGTTCCCGAAAGCGCCGTTCAGGCCGCGCTGCAGGGCACTTATACCGATATTTCCAATCTGGGCGGTCTTTACGCCGACAAGCAGTATGTGGTCGGCGTTCCGCTGGTGTATTCCGATGCGGATACCGGCACAAGCGCCGCGATCGGTGCAGTATTCGTCACCTCCACCGCGCGGTCGATGACGGCCTTCCGCCGCGATATCGTTCAGATGTGCATCATTTCCGCCATTTTTGCTTCGGCGGTCTCCTTTATTCTGTCCGGCGCAATGACCTACCGGATGGTGCTGCCGCTGCGGGAAATGAGCGCGGCTGCCGCCAGCTTCGCCAAAGGCGATTTTTCTCAGCGCGTCCGCGTCCGCAGCAAGGACGAGGTCGGCGAGCTTGCCGAGGCCTTCAACAATATGGCCACCTCTCTTTCCGCCAGCGAAAACATGAACCGCAGCTTTGTGGCAAACGTTTCGCACGAGCTGAAAACGCCCATGACGACGATTTCCGGCTTTATCGACGGGATCCTGGACGGAACCATTCCGCCCGAAAAACAGGATTATTATCTGAAGATCGTTTCCAGCGAGGTCAAGCGCCTTTCGCGGCTGGTGCGCTCCATGCTCGACCTTTCGCGCATCGACAGCGGCAAAATGCAGCTGCACCGCATCCGGTTCGATATCCGGGATACCGTGGTCGATACCATGCTCTCGTTTGAATCCCTGATCGATCAGCGCCATATCCACATTGAAGGGCTGGAGGACTGCGAAAGCGTCTTTGTGGACGGCGACCCCGATCTGATCCATCAGGTCGTCTATAATCTGGTAGAAAACGCCGTCAAGTTCGTCGACGATTCCGGCACCATTTCGGTTGCGATCTCCCACGCGGAAAACGACGTCGCCGTCAGAATCCGCAACACCGGCGCGGGGATTGCTCCCGAGGAGCAGCCGCTCGTTTTCGGCCGCTTTTACAAAACCGACAAATCCCGCAGCCACGACAAAAACGGCATGGGGCTTGGCCTTTATCTGGTACGCACCATCATTCAGATGCACGGCGGGGAGATCTCGCTGAACAGCGTGGAAGGCGAGTTCTGCGAATTTGAATTTCATCTGCCGATCGAACCGGCAGTGCCTGCCGAGCAGGTTTAAAGAAAGGCTGATCCTGTATGAGCGAATGGAATCCCTTTGAGCCACAGTCGTCTTCCGGGGCGGAACCCCCCGCGCCTCCGCCGGGGAAAAAGCATTTTTCTGCGGCGCTGCGCGCATTCCTCGCCGCATCCGCTGCGGCTGCAGTGGTCCTTTTCGGCTCGCTGATCGCCGTTTTGACGGCGCCGCCCGCTTCGCAGCCCGGAACGGACGTCTCCTCCGCCGCCTCCCGCGAACCGGCAAGCTCTTTCGGCTCTGCATCCCAACCCGACCCCGGCGTGTCTTCCACGGCGGAAAATATCAATGTTCCCGAATTCACGCGGTCTCCGCCGCCGCAGGGCGCCGCGCGGTCCGCTCAGGAGACGGTCAAAAAGGTGCGCTCCTCCATCGTCGCCGTCATGGTCTATGAGCCGGCTTCGCTGCTGACCGGCGGCGAGCCGATCGGCATCAGCGAAGGCTCCGGCATCATCATGACTCCGGACGGCTATCTGCTGACAAATGCACACGTCATCGACAGCCGCAGCGACGTTTATCTCCGCATTGTTCTGCTCAACGGAGAAGAACTTCCGGCGTCGGTGGTCGGGTACGATACGCGCACCGACCTTGCCGTACTGAAGGCAGAAACAAACGGTCAGGCGCTTCCCGCCGCCGAATTCGGCGATTCCGACGCCTGTGAGGTCGGCGATACCGTTCTTGCATTCGGCAATCCCGGCGGCGTGGCCTATGCCAACTCGGTCACGAAGGGCATTCTTTCGGCCACCAACCGGTTTGTTTCGCTGGATATCAACTCTCTTCCGCTGCTGCAGACCGACGCCGCCATCAACCCCGGTAATTCCGGCGGCGCGCTGGTGAATACCTACGGTCAAGTGATCGGCATCAATTCCGCCAAGGTTTCCGGCAGCGATTACGAAGGGATGGGCTTTGCCATCCCGACGGCACAGGCCAAACCCATTATCGACAAGCTGCTGCGCTACGGCCGCGTGACCGACCGCGTCCGCCTCGGCATCCGCTTTTCGGCCGTGAGCGAGCTGGACGCCTCGCTTTATCAGGTCCAGCCCGGCATGCAGATCACCTATCTCGCCGATAACAGCGTCTTTTCCGGCACCGATGTTCAGGAAAACGACATCATCACAGCGATCGACGGTACCTCCGTCAAAACCGTGACCGGATTTTTCGCACTGCTGGACGAATATACGCCCGGCCAGACCGTTGAGATCACGCTCTACCGTCCAAAAAGCGAAGCCTCTGCGGCGCGCACCTTTACCGTTTCGGTGCAGCTGCAGCCGGAAAACTGATCGTCTCAGGCGAATGCCTGAAACCATATTATTTATTCCTAATTTTATAAAAGGGGGATCTTTCGATGGAAACCTATGGTCTTGAGAAGCTTGGAATTCTGAACCCGAGCGCCGTACATCGGAACCTGACGCCGGCTCAGCTGACGGAGGCCGCCCTCCGCCGCGGCGAAGGCACTCTGAGCAGCACGGGCGCGCTCGTCGTCAAAACCGGCAAGTATACCGGCCGTTCCGCCAACGACAAGTTTATTGTCGATTCCGCCGGGGTGCATGACGAAATTGCCTGGGGCAAGGTCAACAAGCCGGTTTCGCAGGACGTTTTTGACGCGCTGTTTGCCCGCATGACCGCTTACCTGCAGAACCGCGAGATCTTTATTTTTGACGGCTTTGCAGGCGCCGATCCGAAATACAGAAAATCCTTCCGCATCGTCAACGAGCTGGCTTCTCAGAACCTGTTCATCCACGACCTGCTGATCCGGCCCACCGCCGAGGAGCTGGCCGCCTACGGCGAGGCTGACTACACCGTTATCGCCGCCCCCGGCTTCAAGTGCGACCCCGTGGCCGACGGCGTCCACTCCGAGGCTGCCATCATCATTGACTATGAGGCCCACCTGATTCTCATCTGCGGCAGCCAGTACTCCGGTGAGATCAAGAAGTCCGTCTTCTCCACCATGAACTATGTCCTCACCAAGGAGGGCATCCTCCCCATGCACTGCTCCGCCAATATGGATCCCGAGACCCATGAGACCGCCGTGTTCTTCGGCCTGTCCGGCACC
>JAQXJH010000151.1 GCA_029008595.1 Bacillota bacterium | reverse complement strand
GTAAAACTTGCCGCGGCTGGATCAGTTCTTTGTCATTGCTGAGAATATTGTATCACAGTCGGCAGCAAACAGCAACCGGAAAATCGTTTCGCTTCTTCTGACGCTTTGCCGCTCTGCCTGCAAACATCAACGACCGCCCTGAACGATGCTGCATTTGTTACGGCAACCGCAACCGGAAGCAAAAGCCCCGCGTTCCCCTGCACAGCAGGAAGAAACGCGGGGCTTTTCTTGTTTTCAGCGGATCATTCTTCTCCCATGACCTTGACGAGAACGGCTTTCTGCGCATGGAGGCGGTTTTCTGCCTCTTCAAAGATCTCATCGGCGTGCGTCTCAAAGACCTCTGCCGTGATCTCCTCGCCGCGGTGAGCGGGCAGGCAGTGCTGCACCATAACGTCGCTGTTGGCGCGCTCCAGCAGCGCATCATTGATCTGATATCCGGCAAACGCTTTCAGGCGTTTTTCGGTTTCGGCTTCTTCGCCCATGGAGGTCCAGACGTCGGTAATCAGTACATCGGCGCCCTCGGCAGCCTCTTCCGGCTTGCGGAACATAGAGAAGCCGCCGTTCTGTTTGGCAAAATCAAGCACGCGCGCATCCGGCTCGTAGCCTTCCGGACAGGCGACCGAAACCGTCATGCCTGTTTTCAGCCCGCCGACGATCAGCGAATTCATCATATTGTTGCCGTCGCCGATGAAGCACATTTTCAGGCCTTCCAGCTTTCCTTTGAACTCACGGATGGTCATCAGGTCAGCGAGCACCTGACACGGATGGCAGAAATCCGTCAGCCCGTTGACGACCGGAATGGAACCGTATTTTGCAAGATCCTCCACCTCCTGCTGCGCAAAGGTGCGGATCATGATGCCGTCCAGATAGCGGGAAAGGACGCGGGCGGTGTCCTGCACCGGCTCCCCGCGGCCGATCTGCATATCGTGCGCAGAAAGATAGAGCGGCGTTCCGCCGAGCTGCGTCATTCCGACTTCAAACGAAACGCGTGTCCGGGTGGACGCTTTCTGAAAGATCATTCCAAGCGTTTTGCCTTCCAGCAGCCGGTGGGAGATCCCGTGGCGGTTCTGGTATTTCAGGCGATCCGCCAGATTCAGAATATCTGTAATTTCCTCGCCTGAACAATCGAGCAGTTTTAAAAGATGCTGCATTTTTCTTCATTCCTTTGTTTTGAATTCAAACCGCCGCAGGCCTGCGCGCCGGTGGGCAGCCGTTTTTACCGCAGCGGATCATGTTTTCCGGGAAGCTCCTCGGAACGGCGCTTCTGCATCATTCGGCCAGAACCTTCTGCAGAATGGCAATGCCTTCGTCGAGTTCGTCATAGGTGATCGTCAGCGGCGGCAGAAAACGCATGGAAGTCTTTGCCGTCAGCGTAAAGAGTCCTTCTTCCACGCAGCGCGCGCAGACCTTTTTGGCCGCTTTGCTTTTCAGCTCCGCGCCAAGCATCAGCCCCAGCCCGCGAACCGACCGGATCTCGTCCATTTTCAGCAGCGCCGCACGGAGGTACTCTCCCTTTTTTCTGACTTCATCCAGAAAACCGGGTGCGCTCAACCGGTTGAGCACTTCCAGCCCGCCGGCACAAACCACCGGGTTTCCGCCAAAAGTCGAGCCGTGCGTGCCGGGTACCAGCACCTGCTCCAGCCCTTCGCGGCACATGCAGGCGCCGATCGGAAGACCGCCGCCCAGCCCTTTGGCCGAAGTGAGCACATCCGGCTTCACGCCGTATTGCTCGCAGCAGTAAAAGGTTCCGGTTCGCCCGACGCCGGTCTGCACCTCGTCGCCGATCAGCAGCAGGTCGTGGTCGCGGCAGAATTTTGCAAGCTCCGCAGCAAATTCCGGTTCCAGCGGCAGAACGCCGCCTTCTCCCTGAATAAATTCGACCATCACTGCGCAGACGGTGTCGTCAAATTGTTCCAGCACACTTTCCATATGATTGGCCTGCGCAAAGCGGAAGCCTTCGGTAAACGGGAAAAAGTAATTATGAAATTCCTCCTGCCCGGTGGCGGAAAGCGTTGTGACCGTCCGGCCGTGGAACGAATTTTTCAGGGTGATGATCGTGGAGCGTTCCTTTTTTCCGTAAGTATCGAAGCTGTATTTGCGGGCGATCTTGAGCGCGCATTCGTTGGCTTCTGCACCGGAATTGCAGAGGAACACTCTGGAATAGCCTGCGATCTGCATCAGCTTCTGCGCAAACAGCGCCGAAGACGGCGTGTAAAAATAATTGGAAACATGCTGCACACGGGTCAGCTGCTCTTCCACTGCCCTGACCCATCCTTTGTCGCAGTAGCCCAACGAGTTGGTACCGATCCCGCTGCCGAAATCGATGTATTTTTTTCCGTCGGCATCCCATGCGCAGGCGCCTTCGGCGTGATCGATCACGACCGGAAAGCGGCCGTAGGTATGCATCACGCTGCCGTCGTGGATCTGAATATATTCCTGATTATTCAATGCAAACAGTCCTTTCGATTTTTCCCCGCATCATGCCGCAGGCTGCACAGCCTCTGCCAGGCGGGAAACGCTTCGCGCGTACCAATCTTTAAATGAAAAAGCAAAGAAAACGCGCCCCTTGATCTGGCTGACCGGCAGATAGGGATCGTTCCAGTAGCGGGCATCGGCGGAATTCTCGCGGTTATCGCCGAACACCAGCACACAGCCTTCCGGCACGGTAAAGGTATCCCCGGAAAGATTGGGATAGGTTTTGCCCATTGCATAAGCCGATTCATCCTGCCGGACGCCGTTGAGATAAACCTCCCCGTCCTTCAGTTTCAGCGTATCTCCTTCCACTGCGACGATGCGCTTGACCAGCAGGCTCGACGTGCTCTGGTCGGTCTCGAACACGATCACATCCCCGCGCTGCGGAGTGTCACGGTCATACGCCCTCCGGTTCGCCAGAATAAAGGAGCCTGGCTGAAGCAACGGCTGCATGGAACCGGTCGGCACGATCGCATAGAGGATAAACAACTGGTTGATCAGCAGGATCACCGTGCAGCAGATAACCGCCGGACGAAAGAAAAGCCAGATCTGTTTTCCGATGCTCTCTTTTTTCGGTTCCTCCTGCGGCGTCCCGTCGTTTTCCTCTGCCGTTCCTTTCGGTTCATCCGTCTTTTCTCCGTCTGCAGCAGGATCGCTCATGCGCGCCCGCAGCTCCTCCAGACTTTCGTTTTCCGGAAACTCTTCCGGACGCTTGCTGGAACCGGTCATGCAATCCCTCATTTCGTATGATTTAATAGATCATGGTACCGATACCTTCGTCGGTAAAGGCCTCCATCAGGATCGAATGCGGAATACGTCCGTCAATGATATGCGCCCTGCTGACGCCACGCTGAACCGCATCGACGCAGCATTCCATTTTGGGGATCATGCCGCCGCTGATCACGCCTTCGCGACGGAGCTTCGGTACCTCGCTGGCGTTCACCACGGAGATCAGCGAATTTTCGTCATTTTTGTCCCGCAGAAGCCCGCGGATATCCGTCATCAGGATCAGCTTGGTCGCATGCATTTCCGCTGCGATCCGCGCGGCAGCAATATCTGCATTGACGTTGTAGGTTTCTCCGTTTTCGCCGCCGGCAACCGTTGCGATCACGGGGATATAGCCTTTTGCGATCACATCGACGATCGGCTGAGGATTGACCGCCGAGATCTCCCCCACCAGACCGACATCGTCCGCA
Source organism: Bacillota bacterium (assembly GCA_029008595.1). GTDB lineage: Bacteria > Bacillota > Clostridia > Oscillospirales > Acutalibacteraceae > CAKXIK01. The sequence continues at coordinate 12,910 of JAQXJH010000151.1, read as the reverse complement.
CCGCACAGCTTTTCTGCGGTGAGCATTCCGCCGTCCAGCCCGCAAAGGCCGATCGCCTTCCCATTGTGCATCTGCAGCAGCTGAACCAGATCCTTATTGACCTTTCCGCAAAGCACCATCTGCACAATATCCATGGTTTCCTGATCGGTGTAGCGCAGACCGTTGACAAAGCGGCTTTCTTTCCCGATCTTTTTCAGCATCGCGCTGATCTCCGGCCCGCCGCCGTGGACAAGCACTACATTGATGCCAACGATGGAAAGCAGAATAATGTCGCTCATCACCGCGTTTTTCAGCTCTTCATCGATCATTGCGTTGCCGCCGTATTTTACAACGATGGTTTTTCCGGCGTAACGCTGAATATACGGCAGCGCCTGCACCAGAATGTTGGCGCGCTCCGTTGTTGGAATATTCATTTCCCCTCAGGCCTTTCCCTCGTCATGTGTCATTCCATTTGGTTGATAAAACAGAAGATATTACGTCCGGTAATCTCCGTTGATTTTAACATAATCATAGGTCAGATCGCAGCCGTAGGCTTCGGCCTCGGCGCTGCCGCCCCGAACGGTGATATCGATCAGGATCTCGTCCTCGCTGAGCACCTGTTTGGCAATCTCTTCGCTGAAATCGATCCCCGCGCCGTTTTCACAGACTGCCACGCTGCCCGCTTTGGACACAAAGCGGACGGCAACGGTGTGGACATCCAGATCGGCGCCGGAATATCCCAGCGCACAGAGCACGCGGCCCCAGTTGGCGTCGGAGCCGAACATCGCCGCCTTCAGCAGGCTGGAGCAGATAACGGATTTGGCGGCTTTTTTTGCATCGGCAACCGTTTTTGCGCCGCTGACATGGCAAACCAGCAGCTTGGTTGCGCCTTCGCCGTCCTTCGCGATCCGGCGGCAGATCTCACTGCAGAGCATATGCAGCGCTTCGCAGAAGGTTTCGTAATCTTCTCCTTCGGCGGTAATGACCGGATTGCCCGCCTGCCCGGAAGCCAGCAGCGCGACCATGTCGTTTGTGGAGGTGTCTCCGTCCACACTGACCATATTGAAGGTGTCAGCGATCACACGGGTCAGCGCCTTCTGGATCATTTCCCCGGAGATTGCAGCATCCGTTGTCAGAAAGCTGAGCATTGTCGCCATGTTCGGATGGATCATGCCGGAGCCTTTTGCGATACCGCCCATACGGCAGGTTTTGCCCCCCAGAGTGAATTCACAGGCGGTCTCCTTGATGACGGTGTCCGTTGTAATGATCGCTTCCGCAGCATGCGTGCTGCCGTCCCGGCTCAGTTCAGCGACCAGCTGATCCGCTCCGTTCTCGATCGGTTCGATCGGCAGGATCTGGCCGATAACGCCGGTGGAGGCGACGACCACATCTTCCGGCTTGAGCGACAGGCGGCGCGCGATCAGCTCTGCCATCATTTCGGCCTTCTGTTCGCCGTCGGCATTGCAGGTATTGGCGTTGCCGCTGTTGCAGATGATCGCCTGCGCAAGATGATTTTCCAGATGGCGGCGGGTAACGGTATTCGGCGCGCCGCAGACGAGGTTCTGTGTATGTACCGCGGCGGCGGTGCACGGCGTTTCGCTGTAGATCAGCGCAAGATCGCGCTTCGCTTTGTTTTTGCGGATCCCGCAATGAATGCCGGAAGCAAGAAATCCGGCAGGAGCGGTCACGCCGCCCGAGATCTTCTGAATTTGCATGAAATGATACATCCCTTCTCAATACGGTTCAGGTCAGGCAGGAGAAAACCGGAAAGCGTTCCGTTCAGAACGCCGGCGGCATGGAAAGCAGCCCCGTTGTTTCCGGCAGGTCAAACACCAGATTCATGTTCTGGATCGCCTGACCGGCAGCACCCTTGACCATGTTGTCGATCGCGGAGACCGCGATGAGCATCCCGGCACGGCAATCGATATGCAGCGAAATATCGCAGTAATTGGAGTACTTGACGTTCTTGATATTGGCGGCGGCGCCCTTCGGCAGCAGCCGCACGAACGGTTCGTCCCGGTAAAACGCTTCGTACGCGGCGCGGATCTCCTCTTCGGCGGCTCCGGGCTTCAGCCGCGCGTAACAGGTGGCCAGAATGCCGCGGTTGACCGGCAGCAGGTGCGGTACAAAGGTGATCTTCATCGGCTGACCGGAAAGGTCCGAAAGCGTCTGTTCAATTTCCGGCGTATGGCGGTGCGACGTAACTTTATACGGCGCAAAGCCTTCGTTCAGCTCGGCATAATGCGTATTCTGCGAAAGGCCGCGTCCCGCTCCGGTCACGCCGCTTTTGCAATCGGCAATGATGCCCGCCGGCTCCACGAATCCGCCCAGAATAGACGGCACGAGCGCAAGCGGAACAGCCGTTGTATAGCAGCCCGGGTTTGCGATCAGATTTTTGCCTTTGATCCTGCTGCGGAAAAATTCCGGCAGACCGTAGACCGCCTGCTCGTGCAGCGCAGGGTCGAGAAACGTTCCGCCGTACCATTCATGATAGGCTTCTTCGCTTTTCAGGCGAAAATCGGCGCCCATATCGATCATCACTTTTCCGGCGGCGGCACACTGCGCGGCAAGCTCCTGAGAGAGACCGTGCGGCAGTGCGGCAAAGACAACGTCCGACTTTTCGATCACATCCGCCGGCGAACCGCATTCCATATCGCACAGGCTGCGGTACATGGGATACACCTCGCTGAGCGGCTTGCCTTCGAACGAAACAGAGCTGACTGCCGAAAGCTCCGCCTGCGGATGCAGCGCGAGCAGACGCACAAGCTCAGCGCCGACATAGCCCGTCGCGCCGACGATTCCTGCTTTTATCATAACAAATTCATCCTTTCGCCGCAATACCGGCGGATCAATATTTTTCAGCGATCAGGCCGCGTACCCGCCCGACCTGCGCCCGGACATTTTCAGGCGCGGGACCACCCACCACATTGCGCCCGCTGACGCAGCGCTCCAGAGAAATGGCGTCGAACACGCCTTCGTCAAACTGCGGGCAGACCGCCTGATATTCCGAAAGCGGAAGGGTTTCCAGCGTCAGACCCAGCTCAATGCACCTTGCGACCAGATTTCCCGTCGCTTTATACGCGTCGCGGAAGGGGATCCCCTTGGAGACCAGATAATCGGCGCAGTCCGTTGCATTGATAAAGCCGCCTGCAGCCGCTTTCCGCATATTCTGCGGCAAAACGGTCATCGTCTGCAGCATCGGGACAAACGCCGTCAGACAGAGGTGCACCGTATCGAATGCATCGAAGATCGCTTCCTTATCCTCCTGCATATCCTTGTTATAGGCAAGAGGCAAGCCCTTGAGCATGGTCAGCAGCGTCATCAGATCGCCGAAAACGCGGCCGGATTTGCCGCGGATCAGCTCCGTGATATCGGGATTCTTCTTCTGCGGCATGATGCTGGAGCCTGTGGAATAGGCGTCGTCCAGTTCAATAAACTTGAATTCCCACGAGCACCAGAGGATGATTTCCTCCGAAAAGCGGGAAAGATGCACCATCACCAGCGATAGCGCGGCGGCAAGCTCCACGCAGAAATCGCGGTCGGCAACGCCGTCCAGACTGTTCTGCGAAACGGCGGAAAAGCCCAGAAGCTCCGCCGTCCGCGCCCGGTTGAGCGGATAGGTCGTTCCGGCCAGCGCGCAGGAACCGAGCGGCAGCACATCCATACGCTTTGCCGCGTCTGAAAGACGACCGAGATCCCGCAGAAACATTTCGGCGTACGCCATCAGATGATGGCCGAACGTGATCGGCTGCGCGCGCTGCAGGTGCGTATAGCCCGGCATCACGGTATCGGAATATTTTTCCGCCTGGTCGCACAGCGCGGCCACAAGGCCTTTCAGCTGTTCCTGCAGCTGTGCCGCCTGCGTTTTCAGGTTCATCCGCAGATCCAGCGCGACCTGATCGTTGCGGCTGCGCGCCGTATGAAGCCGCTTGCCCGCCTGACCGATGCGTGCCGTCAGCTCTGCTTCCACAAACGTGTGGATATCCTCTGCGTTCGGATCGATCGCCAGCGCACCGGATTCCAGATCGGCAAGGATCGCCTGCAGTCCGCTGCAGATCGCTTCCCGGTCCTCTTTGGAAATGATGCCGCATTCCCCGAGCATCGTCGCATGCGCAATGCTTCCGGTGATATCTTCCTTTGCCATGCGGCAGTCAAACGAAATGGAAGAATTGAAATCGTTGGTGGTTTTGGCAGCCTCTTTGCTGAATCTTCCTGTCCAGAGCTTCAAGACGCACCCTCCTGCTTCAAAATAAAATCGTCATAGGAACAGCAAACCCTGCCGAAAAAGTTCCGGCAGGTGCTGAATAAATATTCGGGATCGTTCGGTCGGCTTATTTGCCCTGCTTTTTGGCGCGCACCTTGATCGGCAGGCCAAACAGATTGATGAATCCGGCAGAATCCTTCTGATTGTAGTCTTCGTCCTCCCCGAAAGAGGCTGTCTGCTCGTCGTAAAGCGTATACGGAGAAGTCACGCCCGCATTGATGATATTGCCCTTGTACAGCTTGAGCTTGACGTCGCCCGTCACGGTTTCCTCCAGCTTATCGGCAAAGGCATCCATTGCTTCGCGCAGCGGAGTAAACCATTGGCCGTTGTAAACGATATCGGCGTATTTCTGCGCCATCTGAGCCTTATAGTGAGCGCTTTCCTTGTCCAGCGTCAGCGTTTCCAGAACGTTGATCGCATGGTACAGGATCGCACCGCCGGGAGTTTCGTAAACGCCGCGGCTCTTCATGCCGACCAGGCGGTTTTCAACAATATCCAGCAGGCCGATGCCGTTTGCGCCGCCGAGCTTATTGAGGGTTTCCACCAGCTCCACGCCGTCCATTTCTTTTCCGTCAACGGCGGTGGGAACGCCTTTTTCAAAATGGATGGTCACATAGGTCGGCACATCCGGCGCCTGTTCGGGGCTGACGCCCAGCTCCAGAAAGCCGGGTTTATTGTACTGCGGCTCGTTGGCGGGGCTTTCCAGATCCATGCCCTCGTGAGAAAGATGCCACAGGTTTTTATCCTTGGAATAATTGGTCTCGCGGCTGATCTTGAGCGGGATGTTATGCGCTTCGGCATAATCGATCTCCTCATCACGGCTCTTGATGCTCCATTCACGCCACGGCGCGATGATCTTCATATCCGGGCAGAAGGCCTTGAGCGTCAGCTCAAAACGAACCTGATCATTTCCCTTGCCGGTGCATCCGTGGCAGATGGCATCGGCGCCCTCCTGAATGGCGATTTCTGCCAGCGCTTTTGCGATGCAGGGGCGGGCAAAGCTGGTGCCCAGCAGATACTCTTCATATTTTGCGCCGAACTTGAGGGTCGGGAAAATATAATTTTCAACAAAATCCTTTTTCAGATCCAGCACATACAGCTTTGAAGCGCCGGTGCGGATGGCTTTTTCCTCCAGACCGTCCAGTTCGGTACCCTGACCGACATCACCGGAAACCGCGATCACCTCGCAGTTGTCGTAGTTTTCTTTCAACCACGGAATAATGATGGAAGTATCCAAACCGCCGGAATAAGCCAGAACAACCTTTTTGATCTTCTTTTCTGCCATGAGTTCCACAATCCTTTCTCTGCCCCGCCGGGCCGTGTAACATCCGTTTCGTTCTGCGATGTCCTTATTATATCATGCCCGCGGCAAATTTCAAGTGTATATTTGCATATTTATGCATATTATTGCATCTTTGTTACCTTGTCCAAAACTTGCTTTTTTTCTTCGGCAGCGTTTGGCGGTTTTCGCGGCAGAAATCCTTTTCTTCAGGCATCTTTCCCTTCGGAAAAAAATATGATACAATAAAAGCAGCGTCTGTATCATGCTGTGAAATACAGCGGAAGAAAGGAACGGTCGTTTCTATGATCAGAATCGTCCCAATGTCCGGAGAGAATCTGCCGGATGCCGTGCAGGCGGCGCTGCAGCTCTGGCCGGAACATTCCGCCGCCGGGCTGGAGGAAGAGTTTTCCGCTCTGCTGAACAACAGGAACGCGGCGATATTTCTTGCGTATTCCGAAACGGGCACGGCCGGATTTGCCCAGTGCGGCCTGCGCAGCGATTATGTAGAAGGGACGCACAGCAGCCCGGTCGGCTATCTGGAAGGGATTTTCGTCCGGGAAGACCTGCGCAGGCAGAGGATCGCGTCAGCACTTCTGAACGAATGCCGCCTCTGGTGCCGCCGGATGGGCTGCACCGAATTTGCAAGCGACTGCGGGCTTTCCAACGGAGACAGCCTGCAGTTTCATCTGCACAGCGGTTTTTCCGAGGCAAACAGGATCATCTGCTTTGTTCAGGAGCTGTAAATCCAGCTCTGTCATTATATTCGTATTCAGAAAGGATTGAACTGTAATGGAATTTACTGAGATCGATATCCGTAAGTATTGTGAGGAATCTCCCCTTTCGCTGATCGGCGACCAGTGGGCACTGCTTTCCGCCGGCAGCCGGAACGGCTGGAACACCATGACCGTCAGCTGGGGACAGCTCGGCGTGCTTTGGAACAAAAACGTTGCAACGGTTTATCTGCGGCCGCAGCGCCACACGCTGAAATTCGTGGAAGAAAACGAAAACTTTACCCTGAGCTTTTTCCCCCCGGAATACCGCCGGGCGCTTTCCTTCTGCGGTTCTCATTCCGGCCGCGACTGCGACAAGGCGAAGGAAACCGGCCTGACGCCGGTTTTCGGCTCCGGCTCCGTCTGGTTCGAAGAAGCAAAGCTCGTGTTGGTCTGCCGGAAGCTGTACCGCCAGCCGCTGCTGCCGGAATGCTTTCTGGATCGGGAGACCGAGCAGAAGTGTTATCCGGAAAAGGATTACCACATCTGCTTTATCGGCGAGATCACCGCGGCGATGAAGCGATAAAAACGGTTGTCGCCCTTTTCGCCGACGACGCATAAGATGGATTGCGCGGTTTCAGTTGTCAAACCGCCGCAATCCGCACTTTTTCCGGACGCGGGCAAAGTGTGATTTATATAGATTTGGGGATTGTCGTTCTGCGCGATCTGCTTTTCTCCGCGGCGGTGCCTGCAGCGATGCGGCGCCGTCTGCGAAGGGAAATGCGGGCGCGCTGCACGGCGATCCCCTGATCTTTTGCAGAAAATGGATTCCCGCAAGAATAAACAGGCTGTTTTTTGTGTATTTAGCTATATATCTTTCGTTTTTTGACAGTTATCGCTTCAATTAATGTGCGTATTTGATAATTGTAATCGCTTTTTGCGTAGTGTATAATGAAAGTGTTGAACGCAGCCGGCAGGCCGGGTCCTGCCGAATTGGCAGACGCTGCGCAGAAAGGACGGTCTTAATCATGAAACAACGCCTCTCTTCCGGAGAATTGAAAGAACGGATCGCTTCAAAGCTTTCGCACAATCTTTCCGTCGAACCTGCCGAGGCTACCGACGAACAGTTTTATTTTGCACTTGCGCTGATCGTGCGCGATCTGCTGCAGCAGGAACGCCAGCAGTTTGTGAAAAAAGCAGAGGAACAGAACAAAAAAAAGATCTATTACCTCTGCATGGAATTTTTAATGGGACGCTCCCTGAAAAACAACCTGTTCAATCTTGGGTTGGAACAGGCCGCCGAGCAGGCTCTGGGAGATTTCGGCGTCAAGCTTTCGCGCGTTTACGACTGTGAACCGGACGCGGGCCTCGGCAACGGCGGACTTGGAAGGCTGGCCGCCTGTTTCCTCGATGGTCTTGCCACCGGCGGTTACCCCGCCGCGGGCTATTCCCTGCTTTATGAATACGGGATCTTCCGCCAGAAGATCGTGGACGGGTGGCAGACCGAGCTGCCGGATTCCTGGCTGCCGGGCGGCGACGTCTGGCTGGTGCCGCATCCGGAAAACAGCGTCACCGTGCAGTTCAACGGCACCGTCTCCGACAGCTGGGACGGCCCTTATCACACGGTCACGCTGAAAAACGCCACTCCCGTTACCGCCATTCCGTTCGACCTGATGACATCGGGCTACGACGGAAACGGCGTCAGCCTGCTGCGCCTCTGGAAGGCTCAGTCGCAGGAATTCAACATGGATCTGTTCAACGAAGGCGAATACATGCGCGCGATCGAACAGAAGGCGATGGCAGAGGTACTCACCAAGGTGCTCTACCCCGGCGACAACCATCCGGAAGGCAAGAGCCTGCGCCTTTCGCAGCAGTATTTCCTTGTTTCGGCTACCATTCAGGACATTATGCAGAGCCATCTGCGCCGGTACGGCACGCTGGAAAACATGCCGGAAACCATGGCGATCCACCTGAACGACACGCACCCGGTGCTTGCCATTCCGGAAATGATGCGCATTCTGCTGGATGAATGCGGTTATTCGTGGGATCATGCATGGGACCTCGTGACGCGCACCGTCGCCTATACCAACCACACCGTGATGGCCGAAGCGCTGGAGTGCTGGTCGGTGGATCTGTTCGGCAAAAAACTGCCGCGTATTCTGGAGATCGTCTGCGAGATCAACAAACGGTTCTGCCGTCAGGTGGAATCCATCACCGGTGGGAATCAGGAGATCGTTGCGCGGATGTCCATCATCCGCGATGGCATCGTAAAAATGGCGAATCTTGCGGTTGCCGCGTGCCATTCGGTAAACGGCGTTTCCAAGCTGCACAGCGAGATCCTGAAGGAAACGGTGTTCCACGATTTTTATACGGTAATGCCCTATAAATTCAAAAACGTGACCAACGGCATTGCGCACCGCCGCTGGCTCTGCCAGTCCAATCCCGGACTGACCGCCTTTCTGACCGACACGATCGGCGAAGGCTTTGTCACCGACGCCGCCGAACTGAAAAAGCTCGCTGCGCTGGCCGACGACGCTTCCGCACTGTACGCGCTGGAAAAAATCAAGCATGAAAACAAGCAGCGCATGGCAAAATATATCTGGAAGCAGAACGGCATTGCCGTTGATCCCGATTCGATTTTTGATGTACAGGTCAAACGGCTGCATGAATACAAGCGTCAGCTGCTCAATGCGCTGAATATTCTCGCAACTTATCAGAAGCTTCGGGAAAACCCGAACATGGACTTTGTTCCGCGCACCTATATCTTCGGCGCCAAAGCCGCTCCGGGCTATTATTTTGCCAAGGAGATCATCCGCTTTATCGTTCTGCTGGGCGACACGATCAACAACGATCTTTCCATTCAGGGAAAAATGAAGGTGGTCTATCTGGAGGATTACCGCGTTACCGTTGCCGAACAGCTGATGCCTGCGGCAGACGTCAGCGAACAGATCTCGCTGGCCGGAACCGAGGCCTCCGGCACCGGCAACATGAAGCTGATGATCAACGGCGCGCTGACCATCGGCACGCTGGACGGCGCAAACGTTGAGATCTGCGATGCGGTCGGACGCGAAAATATGTTCCTGTTCGGCATGAACGCCGACGAGGTCGATACCCTGAAGCGCTCCGGCTACCGCCCGCGCAGCTATTACGACAACAATCAGACCATCCGCGCCGCCGTTGACCAGATTTACCACGGGATCGGCGGAGTGAATCTTTCTTCCATCGGCGATTCCCTGCTTTGCCGCGACCCATATATGGTGCTGGCGGACTTTGCGGATTACGCCGCCACGCAGAACCGGCTGGCGCAAACCTATACGGATCGGCGCACCTGGAACCGCATGTCGCTGATCAACATTGCAAACGCAGGAATTTTTTCCGCCGACCGCGCGATCCGCGATTACGCTTCGACGATCTGGGGCGCATCGCCCGTCAAATAAGTATTCTGCGATCCTGACCGATTTTCTGCAAGGAGGGCTGCAAAGACCATGAATCTGTTCTGTTCCCGCGACAGGGCCTTCCGCTGCCCTACCGGGGCGCTCCCCTCCGGGCAGAATCTCCATCTGCGCATCTGCCTGCCGCGCTCGCTGGGCTGCAGCGCGGCCACGCTCCTGCTTCATTCCGACGGCAGAAAACAGGATTATTCCATGTTCTGGTGCGGCATGGAGGGCAGCGACCGCGAATGGTGGGAGTGCGACTGTGCGCCGGATTCCGCCGGGGTTTACTGGTATTCCTTTCGGATCGACACCCGGTGCGGAATACGGCAGATCGGCCGCGGCGAGCACGGCTGCGGCGCGATGGACAGCGAACTGCCGTTTCAGCTGACCGTCTACGATCCGGCGTTTCAGACGCCGGGATGGCTTGCCGGCGGCATTATGTATCAGATCTTTCCGGATCGGTTTTTCGCATCCGGGGCAGAAAAGGGAGCGCTCCCGGCCGGCCGCACCCTTCGCAGCGACTGGGGAGCAACGCCCGAATGGCAGCCCAACCGCGAAAACAAGATCACCAATTCCGATTATTTCTGCGGCGATCTGCCGGGCATCACGCAGAAGCTGGACTATCTGCAGTCGCTCGGGGTAACGTGCCTGTACTGCAATCCCGTTTTCAGCGCGCATTCCAACCACCGCTACGACACGGCCGACTATGAAACGATCGACCCGCTGCTCGGCACCGGGGAAGATTTTGCCGAACTCTGCCGGGAGGCACGCAAACACGGCATACGGGTTCTGCTCGACGGCGTATTCAATCACACCGGCAGCGACAGCCGCTATTTCAACCGCGAAGGACGCTACGGCCCGGGCGGCGCTTACCGCGACCGAAGCTCACCTTATTACGAATGGTACCGGTTCACGCGCTGGCCGGAGCTTTATGATTCCTGGTGGGGATTTGAGACCCTGCCGGCGATCCGGCACGATTCCGCCGGGTTTCACCGCTATATCGCCGGAGAAAACGGCATCGTTCAGAAATGGATGGCGCTCGGCGCTGCGGGATGGCGGCTCGACGTTGTGGACGAACTGCCCGATTCCCTGATCGACGCGCTGCGCCGCCGGGTCAAGCTGCAGGATCCGGAAGGGCTACTGCTCGGCGAAGTATGGGAGGATGCTTCCAACAAGGAAAGCTACGGCCATCGCCGCCGTTATCTGCTCGGCGGCCAGCTGGACAGCGTGATGAATTACCCGTTCCGAAGCGCCGTTCTGAATTTTCTCTGCGGCGGCGACGGAGCCTCCCTGATCGAAACCGTATGCACCATTCTGGAAAATTATCCGCCGCAGGTCGTCCGTCTGCTGATGAATCATATCGGCACCCACGACACCGAACGCGCGCTGACCGTTCTGGCGGGAGAACCCTGCCGCGGCCGCGGCAGAGCGTGGCAGGCCGCGCAGCAGCTTTCGGCGGAACAGTACGCGCGCGGGATCCGGCTGATGAAGCTGGCTTCGGCCATTCAGTTTCTTCTGCCCGGCGTCCCCTGCATCTATTACGGCGACGAAGCCGGCATGCAGGGCTATGCCGATCCGTTCAACCGCGGCTGCTTTCCCTGGGGGAACGAAAACCGTGTGCTGCTCGAATGGTACCGGCAGCTTGGCACCATCCGAAGAGAAAGCGCCTGCCTGGCCGAGGGAGACTTTATTCCGCTCGAATCCCGCGGCGGGCTGGTCTCCTTTGTGCGCGCGGGCAACGGCAGCGCTCTTCTGCTCGCGTGCAACCGCAGCGGAACGGAGGAACCTCTGCCGCTGCCGGAAGAATGGCATTCTGCCCGGGTACTTTGCGGCGAGTCCCCCGAAAACGGGCGTCTTCTTCTGCCGCCGGAAAGTGTAACGATCCTCGGCTCCTGATCTGCACCGAAAACACCCCCCTGTGAAGCCGTTCTCACCATGAACTGCCGCACAAACGGGAGCAGAAGAAGCTGACAACCACAGCAGTTCAGACCAAACTGCTGTGGTTGTTCTTGTATTCTTCCCGGCCATGTGATACCATGTAACCAAACAGGTCTGTCAATCGTTTTTTATAGAGGAGAGCGTCGCATGCAAATCAGTCAGTTCTTTTTAAACGGAGACATGAAAGGCGCTATTGCATACATGCGCAATCACGAGGAATTCAAAGATATTCTTCCGGCGTATGCCGCGATTTTTGAAGATTGTGAATACCGCACATTTGAAATACCGGACATCCTCAACGATATCCTGCGCCTGTATCAGATTTATTTTCGCGATACCTTTTATTGCGGATTACCGGAGACAGAGGCCGCAGACAAGCTGCTGACACAACTGAAAGTGCTCCTTGGTATGCCGGATGCAGAGGAAGAGCTTCTGGCCGAGCGGCTCCAATCGATTTTTGAACAGAACGGCTACCATGCACTTTTCGGGAAAACCCAAGGGTATTACGGCCCTTATATCTGGCGGGATACCGTTCCGACTGTCTACCGTGTCGAGCTGCCGGGCGGAACGGCGGAATATACCGTCAACATTCTCAAAGGCTTCGTATTTCGAAGCTGGATGGATTATCTGACCTTCGGAACGCGCGGTACGGGCGGCTGGGCCTCGCCCGACGGCACGATCAACTGTATTGAGCGGGCGTATGATTTTGAAAGCGAACGGTTTCTTGTTTCTCTGCTGAAGCACGAAGCACAACATGCCACAGATATGAGACAATTTCCGGGGATCACCCCCGCGGAGCTGGAATACCGGGCAAAACTTGTAGAGCTGCACTACTCCGGCGATCTGGGATTGCTGCAAAAGTTCTTATCGGAAGCGGATGAAAGCCGGGCAAGCGACAGCCATGCGGTAGCCTCTGCGAGGATCAAACTTGAGTTTGCAGATACGGATCAAACGAAGCTCCCCCTCATCCAGACACGGGCACTGGAACTGCTTCATGCACACACGAAAGAAATGGAAGAAAAATACGGGAAGCAAACAACAGTCTCCAACGATTGACTGACGCATATTTCAGTTTGTCAAGCAGATCGGAGCGCACTTCTATACACCGTTCGGCGTAGTGCATCCTGTGCGATTTTGCGCCGTACAAAAGCCTCCCTCTGACTGAACTGAACCAGTAAAATCGGACAATAGACAAAACACCCCCTAATGTAGGATAATAACTACATTAGGGGGTGTCGTTATGTCTAAGCGAAATTACACACATATCAAGGAATTGCTGCCGACGATAGAAGCTATGGTGGCA
>JAQXJH010000150.1 GCA_029008595.1 Bacillota bacterium | reverse complement strand
TACCGGTTCCGTCAGGGGGATCTGGGAGCGGCATGGAACGCGGTGCGCGACAGGCTGGAGGCAGCCCAACGGCAGATTGTGCCGGATCACGAAGGGATGTCGCTCTATTTTCCGCGCGCGCTGCGCGAATTTTACGATCTTGTGCTGGAGGATCATATGCTGTTTGAGGTTCTGGTGCAGGAGATTTTTCTGCTGACGTACCGGGATTTTGTGCGGGAGCAGGCCGAAGTCCCGCTGCTGAGCGCGCGGGAATCGCCTACGGAAGAAACGGTATACCGCATGATGCGCTATGTGGAAAGCCACCTCGGAACGATTTCCGGAACCGGGGAGGTGGCGGAACAGCTCGGCTACAGTGAATCCTACCTTTCGCGGCTGTTTCGCCAGAAAACCGGGATGACGCTGCAGCGGTATATCAGTGAGCTTCGGATCGTGTACGCGATTGAGCTGATGAAGCTGGGGGAATATTCGCTCAGCGCCATTGCCGATCTGCTGCACTACCAGACGCCGCAGGCCTTCAGCAGGGCATTCCGCAGAACCGTCGGAATGAGTGCGCGCGAATATGCCAACCGCAGCTTCAAAGGATACGACCCGGAGCGCCTGCCCCGAAGCCGGGCAAACGCGCCTTCTTCCGGTGCAGTCCGGCAGAATCTGATTCTGGGCGGCGATGATGATATCGCACGAAAAAACGGCCGTTCCGGGGACGAATCAGGCGATGATCCCCGAAAGAATGTCAAACAGGGTTAAATGTTCCGTAAAATAGGGTAATTCTATTTTTCTCTTCCCGTGATATAATGAAAACAGCGAACAGGTCTGCGTGCGGCCGAAGCCGCGTGCGGAACCAAAAATAAGCGGAAAGGAATTCAGACCTATGAAAGTTGCAATCATTGGCTGCGGTTCGATTGCCAACGCAGCGCACATCCCGGCGTATCTGAAAAACGAAGAGGCAGAGATCAAGTATTTCTGCGACATCATTCCGGAGCGCGCCCAGGCTGCGGTGGAAAAATACGGCTGCGGCACGGCGATAACGGACTACCACGATATTCTGAAGGATCCGGAGGTCGAAGCGGTTTCGGTCTGCACGCCGAACAACATGCATGCGCCGATCTCGATCGACTGCCTGCGCGCCGGCAAAAACGTGCTTTGCGAAAAGCCCGCCGCGCGCACCTATGCGGAAGCGCTCGAAATGCAGAAAGCGCAGCACGAAACGGGAAAGGTTCTGAACATCGGCGTTGTCAACCGCTTTAACGACAGCGTCAATCTGATCAAACAGTTTATCGACGACGGCAAGCTCGGAAACGTTTATCATGTCCATGCGGCGTTCCGTGCCCACCGTTCCATCCCGGGTCTTGGCGGCGCATTTACCACCAAAGCGATTGCGGGCGGCGGTTCACTGATCGACTGGGGCGTGCATTACCTTGATATCGTCATGTATTGCTGCGGTGATCCCAGACCGAAGACGGTATCCGGCGAAACCTTCTGCAAGCTCGGCTGCGACATGAAGAATTATGCCTATAAGGATATGTGGGCAGGCCCGCCGAAGTTCGACGGCGTTTACGACGTGGACGATTCCGTTTCGGCGCTCGTCCGGACAGAAGGGCCGGTCATCACCGTGGAAGGCGCATGGGCGCAGAACATCGGCCCGCAGGAGACTTACATCGACTTTATGGGTGATAAGGCCGGCATCCGTCTGGATTACGGCGGATACTTCACCGTTTACACCGCCGAACACGGTGCGCTGGTCGAATACAAGCCGGAGTTCAAGATGCGTCCGCATTTTGAAAACGAGATCAACGCCTTTGTTGATTGCGTAAAAACCGGCAAAAAGCTTCAGTCGCATATCGATACCGTAATCATTACCGCAAAAATGATGCAGGCGATCTATGATTCCGCCGAGCAACACCGCGAGGTCGTGCTCTGATCAGCGGCGGGGGGGGAAAATGCTTTGAAGCTTGGATTTATCGATTATTATCTGGATGAATGGCATGCCAACAATTATCCGCAATGGATCTCCGAAGCGTCCGGCGGTGAAATGGAGGTCGCGTATGCATGGGCGTTGGCCGACAGCCCCAAAGGCGGGCTGACCAGCGCCGCATGGTGCGAAAAGTACGGCGTGACGCTCTGTTCTTCCATGGAAGAGCTGATTGAAAAAAGCGACGGACTGATCGTTCTTTCGCCGGATAACTGCGAACTGCACGAACAGCTCTGCCGGCTGCCGCTCAGCTCCGGAAAGCCCTGCTATGTGGATAAAACCTTTGCACCGGACAAAGCCGCGGCCGAGCGCATTTTTGCTGTTGCCGAAGCCTCCGGTACGCCGTGCTGGTCGACCTCGGCGCTGCGCTTTGCGGAAGAATACGCGCAGATCGATCCTTCGCAGGTCGTCGCGGTCAATTCCTGGGGGCCGAACAATTTTGAAATTTATGCCATCCACCAGTTAGAGCCGCTGATGATGCTGATGCAAAGCCGCCCGCAGCGTGTGATGGCGCTCAAAACGGACGCGTGGTATCTGATGACTATCGAATTTGAGGACGGGCGCTGCGCGTCGGTCTCCGGCTATGCGCATGGCTCGCCGTTCATGATGAACATCAGCAGCCAGAGCGGGAGCGCCGTGGTGGAGGTCAAGTCCGATTTCTTCCACCGGTTTATTCTGGGGCTGGTGCAGTTTTTCCGAACCCAAAAAGTTCCGGTTCCGCACAGCGTCACGGTGGACATCATGGCCCTGCGTGAAGCAGGACAGAAGGCGCTTCTTGCCCCCGGCGAATGGGTGAACGTTTAAGCGAAAAGAACGCAGCCTGTATACCTGAAAAAAACGCCCGAAGAAGCCTGCGCTTGGCCGGGCGGCTGTAAAACCGTCAAACCGGCCTGTGGTTACGATCACAGGTCGGTTTTCTGTGTTTGCAAAATAATTTCCAAGAATCGCTGTCCCCTTCTTCAACAAACAATGCATATCTGCTATCATTGGTTTGCACACCAAATTGTGCGGCAGGGGGTGATAGGTTGGCCATACGAAGCGACAGTCTTCAGACGAAAAAGCGGATTTTGCAGACTTGTGTCAGGCTGTTTCTGGAAAACGGATATCATCAGACAACCATGACGCAGATCCTGAAAGAAGAGCAGGTCTCCTCCAGCAGTTTTCAGAACCTTTGCCGCAGCAAGGACGGCGTTTTGCTGGAGCTGGTGGAATTCATGTTTGAAAACCAGTTCGACATTGCCAGAAATGTTGCCGGTTCCGGGCTTCCGCCGGTGTATGTCTATGCGGCAGAAACGGCGCGGGCAGCTGCAGCGGCACTATGACCATCACCGCGACCGAGAAGTGGCTCTACGATATGCTCGGCGAGGGCGCGTTCATCTGGCAGTATGACGGCGAAGAAGACGGCTGGATGTATGACGATGCGGTCTGGGGCGTGCGCCTGTATATGCCGGAGGTCGGGGCACGGTCTGCGGCTACACGGAGACGGAAGAGATCACAAAGCTGACCAGGCCCGGCACAGAAATTCCGTAAACCGGCGATAACAGCAATTTCGTGCTGTGGTTTGCCTCGTTCGCAATATCCGCCGCTCTGATCGCCACAGGCGTGTACAGCAAACGCAGGAGAAGTTCCCGGGCAAAATAAACGGAATAAAACTTAAAACAAAACAGCAAACACCCTGTAAGACATCAAAAATCTTACAGGGTGTTTC
>JAQXJH010000149.1 GCA_029008595.1 Bacillota bacterium | reverse complement strand
GGGTCTGACCTGCCCGACAAGCTCGCTGACGGAAGCAACGCCCTCGCTGCGGCAGAACTCCTCCAGCCCCTCGGCGATCCGCACGGGAACATAAGGGTCGCTGAAGACCGCTGTTCCCACCTGAATGGCCGAAGCGCCCGCGAGCATCATTTCGGCGGCATCCTGCCACGACGAAATACCGCCGAGACCGACCACAGGGATCGTTACCCGGGAGGCCGCCTGCCACACCATCCGCACCGCGACCGGAAACACCGCCGGCCCGGACATTCCGCCCGTGTTATTGCGCAGGATCGGGCGGCGCGTTTTCAGATCGATCCGCATCCCGGTGAGCGTGTTAATGAGCGAGATTGCGTCCGCACCGGCCGCTTCGGCTGCCGCTGCGATCTCGCCGATATCCGCAACATTCGGCGAAAGCTTGACCATCAGCGGTTTTCTGCAGTTCCTGCGCACCGCCGCGGTAACGCTTTCCACCGTATCGCAGCGGGTACCGAATGCAGCCCCGCCTTCCTTTACATTCGGGCAGGAAATGTTCAGTTCGATCATATCGACCGCCGAATCGGAAAGGATCCGCGCCATCTCGCAGTAATCCTCCACACAGCTGCCCGCAATATTGGCGATCACCGCCGTACCCTGTTCCCGCAGCCACGGCAGATCTTCGCGCAGGAACGCTTCCACGCCCGGGTTCTGCAGCCCGACGGAATTCAGAATCCCGGAAGGCGTTTCTGCAATGCGCGGCGGCGGATTGCCGGAACGCGGCTTCAGCGTCAGCCCCTTGGTGGAAATGCCTCCCAGTTTGGGAAGCGGATAAAATTCACTGTATTCGCGGCCGAAGCCAAAGGTACCCGAAGCCGTGATGACCGGGTTTTTCAGCTCGACACCGGCGATCCTGACAGAAAGCAGGCTCATTCCCAATCCACCTCCTCAGCACGGAAAACGGGGCCGTCCTTGCAGACGTGTGAGTAGCCGCCCATCGCGTCCGCGCGCTTTGTTTTGCACGCGCAGACCAGGCAGGCCCCCACGCCGCAGCCCATGCGTTCCTCCAGCGAAACCTGGCAGGCCGTTCCCGCCTGCGCCGCAAGGGCAGCAACATTTTTCAGCATCACGGTCGGGCCGCAGGCAAAAACCTCCTGCACGCCGCCTTCCGCAAGCGCTTTTTCCAGCCGGGCGGTGACAAAGCCCTTTTCGCCCAGCGAACCGTCGTCCGTCAGCAGCGAAACGCGGCAGCCCGCCGCGGCAAAATCCTGCTGCAAAATCGCCGCCGAAGCGCTGCGGAAGCCCAAGATCACCTCGGCGTTGGCGCCGAAGCGCCGCGCGGCAGACAACAGCGGCGGCACGCCGATCCCCCCGCCGACAAACACGACCCGGCGGTCTGTTCCGCCCAGCGCAAAGCCATGACCGAGCGGCCCGAGCAGATCGAGCGTTTCCCCTTCGCGGATGCCGGCCAGCCAGCGTGTCCCCTCCCCGCGGATCTGGAAGACCAGCCGCAGCGTTTTCTGTTCCGCGCTGCTGTCACAGATTGAGATCGGCCTGCGCAGCGTTTTGCCCGGTACCATCACATGAACAAACTGCCCCGGCACCGCCCTGACAGCCATTTCTCCGGCATCCACCGTCAGATCAAACGTATCCGCGGCGATCTCGCGCACAGAAAGCACGCGGCACTGCGCGGTATCGTATCGTTTCATTCTGCATTCTCCTTTCAGTGTCAGAGCGGGAGCAGGATCGCGCCGATCTCACTGATAATGGCGTCACGCATACGGACGGCTTCTCTTCTGGCCGCCGCGGCAAAATCTTTGGGGTCACAGCCCTCTTTCTGATAGGCATACAGGATCGCGCGGGAAGAATTGACCACCGCGCCGAGTCCGTTTTTATCGAACCCGCCGGCAACGTCCTTTGCGCCGCCGCCCTGCGCGCCGTAACCCGGCACCAGAAAAAACGTGTGCGGCAGTTCCTTTCTCAGTTCGGCGAGCTGTTCGGGGTAAGTGGCGCCCACCACCGCGCCGACACCGGAATAGCCATGCCGGCCCGGAACCTGTTTGCCCCATTCCTCGCAAAGACCTCCCATTTCGCGCATCAGGGTGCAGCCTCCGGTAAATTCCCTGTCCTGAAGCTCTCCGGAAGAGGGGTTGGAGGTCTTGACCAGCACGAAGATGCCCTTGTCCTCTTCGCGGCAGACGTCGAGCAGCGGATTGATCCCGTCGCTGCCGAGATATCCGTTGACCGTCAGCGCATCACCGCCGAACGCGGTGCATTCCGTTGCTCCCACGCGCGTTTTTCCGAGATGCGCCGCAGCATAGGCTCCCATGGTGGTGCCGATGTCGTTGCGCTTGCCGTCGAGGATGACGAACATTCCTTTCTTCTGCGCGTAGCGGACCGTCTCGCTCAGCGCCTTCATTCCCTGCCATCCGTACATCTCGTAATAGGCGCACTGCGGCTTGACCGCCGGTACAATATCGCACAGCGCGTCGATCAGGCTTTTGTTGAATTCCAGGATCGCCGCAGCCGCGCCCTCCATCGTTTCGCCGTATGTGCCGAACGCGCGGTTGCGCAGCGGTTCGGGGATGGATTCCAGCTTGGGGTCCAGCCCGAGCACCGTCGGGTTCTGTTTTTGTACGATCCGCATCATCAATCGATCAAGAGACATAAATGCGACATCCTTTCCGTCTTTCTTTTATTTTCATTCTACACGATTTTACGCTTTTCTTCAAGGAATCGGCCGTACTTTGCAAAAAAAGACCGCCCGGCAAGCCGAACGGCCAAATATCAATCTTTTTTCCGTTCCCCGTCGTCCTCGTCATCCGGGTCGGGCGGCAGCGGAGTTTTTTCGATCAGGATCTCGGAAATGCGGCGGTCCTCCACCTCTTCCACGGTGAAGGTAATATTCTGAAACGTGACCACCGGATGCTCGCCCGGCTGGGGGATTCTGCCGAGGCGTTCCATCAGGAAGCCTGCAACGGTATCGTAATCGCCTTCCGGCAGCGCAACGCCGACCAGATCGGACACTTCGTCCAGCGCGGTAGCGCCGTCGACGGTAAAGGAATTTTCGCTCAGCTGCGAGATCTCCTCTTCCTCGTTGTCATATTCATCCTGTATGTTGCCGACGATGGCTTCCAGAAGATCCTCCATGGTGATGATGCCGCTGGTGCCGCCGTATTCGTCGCACACCACCGCCATCTGCAGCCGTTTGGCGGTCAGTTCGGTGAACAGTTCACTGCATTTTTTGCTTTCCGGCACAAAGTAGGCCGGCCGCATGATCTCTGTCAGCGACACCTGTTCCGCGTTCTGGTTGCCGACATAGCGCAGCAGATCCTTGACATAAAGGATCCCGCGGATATCGTCAAAATCCTCGTGATAGACCGGGATGCGGGAATGGCCGTCCTCCAACGCCATTTTTACCACATCGGAAACGGTGCCTTCGTCTTCCACAGCCGTCATTTCGGTGCGGTGGGTCATCAGCTCGCTGACGGTGCGGTCGTCAAAATCAAAAATATTGTTGATCATATCCTTGGTCGTTTCTTCGAAAACGCCCTTTTCCTCGCCGGCGTCCACCATCATCAGGATCTCTTCCTCGGTGACCGGTTCTTCCCCGGCGTTCGGGTCAAACCCGAGCAGCCGCGTCACAAAATTGGTGGAGACCGAAAGAAACCAGATGAACGGCTTGCAGACCGTCGCTACAAAGCGCAGGATGCCGACGACCTTGAACGAAAGCTGTTCGGCCCGCTGCATGGCGATCTTTTTCGGAACCAGCTCGCCGAGCACGAGCGAAAAATAAGACAGGATCAGCGTGACGATCACGGTTGCAATATTCTGCACCGCTCCCGCGGAAAACGGCAGGAACGAAAGCAGCTGCGCCAGCGGCTGCGAAAAGCTCTGCGCGGCCGACGCGGACGAAAGAAACCCGGCAAGCGTAACGCCTACCTGAATCGTCGCCAGAAAATTGCTCGTGTTTTTTGTCAGCCTGAGCAGCTTTTTGGCTTGTTTGTGGCCTTCTTCCGCCATTTTTTTGATTTTGGTGTCGTTGAGGGAAATGATTGCGATTTCAGACGCGGCAAAAAACGCGTTGAGCAGGATCAGCAGGACTAAAACCAGCAGCTGCAGCAGCACGTTGGAACCGCTTGTTTCGGTTCCGCCGGTCAACGGGATGGAAGCTCCTCTGAGGAGCGCAAGCAAAGGGGCGCCGTCCGGTTCAGGCGACATGGGAATTGTTCTCCTTTCAATATACAGACATGATTTTCTGCAGACCCGCCAGACGGCGGAGCTGCCGGCGCGGTTCGTGCTTCGGGGGCAGGAACCGGAACACCGCATTTTATTATGATAAAGGAAAGCGCGGCGCTTGTCAAATCGAAAAAATCCGCGCCGCAGGCACGCACGTTTTCTGCGGCGGCGTGCCGGGGCAGCAGCAGGCCCGAAACGCCGTTTTGCGGGCAAAATCCGTCTTTTTTGCCCGTTTTTCGGTCCCGGTTTTGCACGGAGGTAAACTTCACCATATATTTGTAAGAATTTTTTCGTTTTGTTTCGCGTTTTGTTAACAGAATGTTCTTTACAGCCGCCGGGAAAGATGATAAAATTAATGCTGGCGTGTATTGCGCAGTTTTTTGCTGCCCGAATGCACGAAACTGAATTGTGATCCTAATTAAAGGAGGACTATAGTTATCATGGCAAGAAAAATGAAAACCATGGACGGCAACAACGCTGCGGCGTACGTATCATATGCGTTCACCGAAGTGGCGGGCATTTACCCGATCACCCCGTCCAGCCCGATGGCAGACTATGTCGATCAGTGGTCTGCTGCCGGACAGAAAAACATTTTCGGCACGACCGTTAAGGTCGCCGAAATGCAGTCCGAGGCAGGCGCCTCCGGTACGGTTCACGGTTCGCTGGCTGCCGGCGCCCTGACCACCACCTACACCGCCTCCCAAGGCCTGCTGCTGATGATCCCGAACATGTACAAAATCGCCGGCGAGCTGCTGCCCGCTGTGTTCCATGTTTCCGCGCGCTGCGTTGCTTCCCACGCGCTGAACATTTTCGGCGACCATTCCGACATTTACGCCTGCCGTCAGACCGGCTTTGCCATGCTGGCCGAGACCAACCCGCAGGAAGTCATGGATCTTTCTCCGGTCGCTCATCTGGCCGCTATCAAGGGCCGCGTTCCGTTCATCAACTTCTTCGACGGCTTCCGTACCTCGCACGAGATCCAGAAGATCTCCATCTGGGATTACGATGAGCTGGCCGAGATGTGCGACATGGACGCCGTTGACGCGTTCCGCAAGCGCGCCCTGAACCCGGAGCATCCCGTGATGCGCGGTTCCCACGAAAACGGCGATATCTTCTTCCAGCACCGCGAGGCCTGCAACAGCTATTATGAAGCGGTTCCCGGCATTGTGGAAGAGTACATGGGCAAGATCAACGCCAAACTGGGCACCGATTATCAGCTGTTCAACTACTACGGCGCACCGGATGCCGACCGTGTGATCATCGCCATGGGCTCCATCTGCGACGTTGCGGAAGAAGTCATCGATTACCTCACCGCGAAGGGCGAAAAGGTCGGTCTGGTCAAGGTTCGCCTGTACCGTCCGTTCTCTGCGGAAAAGCTTGCTGCCGCTATTCCGGAAACCGCCAAGAAGATCGCCGTTCTCGACCGCACCAAGGAGCCCGGCTCCATCGGTGAGCCGCTGTTCATGGACGTTGTTGCCGCTCTGGCTGCGACGGGCAAATGCGGCGCAAAGGTCATCGGCGGCCGCTACGGCCTCGGTTCCAAGGACACGCCGCCCGCCAGCATCTTTGCTGTGTATGACGAGCTGGCCAAGGACGAGCCCAAGGCGCACTTTACCCTCGGCATCAACGACGATGTGACGCATCTTTCTCTGGAAGAGAAGCCCGCGCCGAACACCGCTGCCGAAGGCACCATCGAGTGCAAATTCTGGGGTCTGGGCGGCGACGGCACCGTCGGCGCGAACAAGAACTCCATCAAGATCATCGGCGACCATACCGACAAATATGTTCAGGCATATTTCCAGTATGACTCCAAAAAGACCGGCGGTATCACCATTTCGCATCTGCGCTTTGGCGACAAGCCGATCAAGAGCCCGTATTATATCAACAAGGCCGACTTTGTCGCCTGCCACAACCCGTCCTACGTCATCAAAGGCTACAAAATGGTCAACGACGTTAAGCCGGGCGGCGTGTTCCTGATCAACT
>JAQXJH010000148.1 GCA_029008595.1 Bacillota bacterium | reverse complement strand
AAGGCGGACAAGCCGGGCATGAACGTTACAGCGGCAATGAATTTTGAAGTGCGCGGTAAAAAGCTCGCTTATGTCAGCCGCGGCGGGCTGAAGCTGGAAAAAGCGATGCAGGTGTTTTCCATTTCGCTCAGCGGCTGCACTGCAATGGATATCGGTGCATCTACCGGCGGTTTTACCGACTGTATGCTGCAGAACGGCGCTTCAAAGGTCTACGCGATCGATGTCGGTTACGGTCAGCTGGCGTGGAAGCTGCGGACGGACGAACGGGTGGTCAATCTGGAGCGCACCAATATCCGCTATATTACGGAGGAGCAGGTGCCGCAGCCGGTGGATTTTTTCAGTGTGGATGTTTCCTTTATTTCGCTGACGCTGGTGCTGCCGGTGGCTTACCGCTTTTTAAAGGAAGGCGGACGGGCGGTGTGTCTGATCAAACCGCAGTTTGAGGTCGGCAAAGGCCGTGTGGGAAAAAAAGGCGTTGTCCGGGAACCGGAACTGCATGCAGAGGTGATCGAAAAAATCACTTCCTTTGCGGTGCAGACGGGATTCTCTGTTTCGGGGTTGGATTTTTCTCCGGTAAGAGGGCCGGAAGGAAATATTGAATATCTGATGTTTCTCGAAAAGCTGCCGGTGCCGCAGATGGTTCCGGTGGATATTCCGGCGCTGGTGGCGCGGTCGCATCGGGAACTGGCCGGGGAGCAGCACTGAACCTGTGCGCTGAATCTGTGAAACGAAAGGCATGAAGGCCCCTATGAATATCGTGATCATTCCAAATCTGCAGAAGGAAAATGCAGTTCCCTATACGCAGCAGGTCTGCGCAAAGCTGCTGAGCGCCGGTGCCCGGCTGTTTATGGCGTCGGAGTACTGCAATGCCGTTCCTGTGCCCGGGGTGCAGTTTTGCTGCGATTTTGAAACAATGCTGCAGAACTGCCATGCAATTGTGACGATCGGCGGCGACGGAACCATTCTTCATGCGGCGAAGCATGCCGTGGAATTCGACAAGCCGCTGCTGGGGATCAATTGCGGCCGTCTCGGGTTTCTGGCGGGGCTGGAGATCAATGAGATCGATCGCCTGCAGGAATTGATCGCCGGCCGTTACGAATTGGAACAGCGGATGCTGCTGGAGGTTTCCGTAACGCAGGGCGAAACAAAAAAACATTTTTATGCCCTGAACGACGTGGTGACCGCCAAGGGCGCGCTGCCGCATATGGTCGATCTTCGGGTGGAATGCAACGGAAGGCACTTCTGTGATTACCGGGCCGACGGCCTGATTTTTTCCACGCCGACAGGCTCCACCGCTTATTCGCTTTCTGCCGGAGGGCCGGTTGTGGATCCGCAGACAGACTGCATTCTGCTGACGCCAATCTGCCCGCATTCGCTTTTTTCAAGATCGGTTCTCTTCGGCGAATCCAGCCGGCTTTCCGTCTGCTGCACCCAGCGTCAGGTAGGCCGGGTGCGCATTGCGGTGGACGGAGATCAGATTTTGTACATCACGCACGGCGATTCCGTCGAGATCCGCAAAGCGGAAAAGCATCTTAAGCTGATCCAACTGAAATCTCAGTTGTTTTACGATGTACTTACCACAAAGTTTGCCGAAGAAACCTGAGCGGTGCCGCGGCGCAATGTCAGAAAGGAAGGAACCGGAAATGAAAACCAAGCGTCATGCCAAGATTCTGGAATTGATTCAGGAGCATCCCATTGATACGCAGGAGGAGCTTTTAAGGTGGCTGAAGCTGCAGAATTACGATGTGACGCAGGCAACTGTTTCGCGCGATATCAAAGAACTGCGGCTGGTCAAAACGCTTTCCGCAGACGGACGTTATCGTTATACGACCGGCAAAAGCAATGCGACCGATATTTCTTCCAAATTTCACGCGCTGTTCAGCGATTCGGTCAGCACGATCGATTTTGCGGGAAATATGGTCGTGATCCGCTGCCTGGTCGGCATGGCGCAGGCGGTCTGCGCTGCGCTGGATTCCATGCACTGGGACGGCGTTGTGGGAACGCTTGCCGGCGATGACACGATCTTTATTGTGGTCCGGAATGAAAATGCAGCGGTGTCGCTGGTTTCCGAACTGAAGAAGCTGCTGGCAAAATAATCGTTTTGCAGATATTTTGCTCAAAAAGGGGGCAAAGCAGATGCTGTCCAACCTGAATATTGAAAATATTGCGGTGATCGAACGTGCTTCCATCGATTTTCATCCGGGCCTCAATGTACTGACCGGTGAGACCGGCGCGGGAAAATCGATTATTATTGATGCGCTCAACGCGGTGCTCGGCGAACGCACCAGCAGAGAGCTGATCCGGACCGGGGCAGAAAAGGCAAGAGTGACTGCGCTTTTTGAAGAGATCTCCGTTCGTGCACGCGCCACGCTGAACGAGCTTGGGCTGCAGGATGAAGAAAGTACCGTGCTGATCCAGCGGGAAATTCTGCAAAGCGGAAAAACCACTTTTCGTGTCAATGGGATCCCGGCAACGGCCTCCATGGTGCGCGATATCGGAAAAAGCCTGGTCAATATTCATGGACAGCATGAAAATCAGCAGCTGCTTTCTCCGCATCTGCATATCCATTATCTGGACAGCCTCGGCGATCTTCAGTGGCAGCTGGAGGAATATTACCGGGCGTACCGGCGAGCGGTGGAATTAAAGCACCAGCTCGATTCGCTGAATCTGGATACACAGGACAAAGAACGCCGGATGGATCTGCTGCAGTATCAGATCGACGAGCTGGAACAGGCAGAAATTTCCCCCGGTGAGCGGGAAGAGCTTGCTGCGCGCAGAGCGATGATCTCCAATTCGGAAAAAATTGCGTCCGGCATCGGTACGGCGCGGTCGATCCTGAGCGGAGAAGAGGAATCTGCCGGTGTGGTGCAGCAGCTGGCCGAGGTTTCCCGGCTGCTGGAAGAGGCGGCGAAGTATCTTCCCGCGCTGCAGAATATGGCCGACCGCACCATGGAAATCTCCTATGAACTGCAGGATATCGGAGAGGATCTGCGCAGCTATGCGGAACAGACTGATTTTGATCCGGAAGAGATCGACCGGATCGAAGAACGGCTCGATACGCTGTACCGCCTTGGCCTGAAATACGGCAGATCAGAAGAAGATATGCTGGCCTATCTGGAAAAAGCAAAGCAGGAGCTTGATTCCATTCAGTTTGCAGATGAGCGCCGCGCCAGGCTGGAGCAGGAGTATCAGCAGGCCGGAACAGAAGCAAAAACGCTGGCGCTTGCTCTTTCGGAAAAACGGCGGCAGGCCGCAGAAATTTTTGTGGAACGGGTCACGGAGGAGCTTGCCTTTCTCGATATGCCGGGCGTCAGGCTGCTGGTTTCGCAGCAGCGCTGCCACCTGAACGCTACCGGGTGCGATGAGGTCGAATTTCTGATCTCCACCAACCCCGGAGAACCGCCCAAGCCGATGGCCAGGATCGCTTCCGGCGGTGAGCTTTCCCGTATCATGCTGGCGATCAAAAATGTGCTGGCAGACAAGGACGATATCGATACGCTGATTTTCGACGAAGTCGATGTCGGAATCAGCGGCCGCGCAGCGCAGAAGGTCGGGCGGAAGCTGCGTCAGGTTGCGCAGAACCGTCAGGTGCTCTGCGTGACGCATCTGGCGCAGATCGCTGCGCAGGCGAACAGCCATCTGCTGATCGAAAAGCAGGTGCGGGATGCGCGCACCTATACGGACGTCCGCCTTCTGGATCGTGCCGGCCGCCGGTATGAGCTGGCGCGCATTATGAGCGGTACAGAGCCGAGTGCCCTGCAGCTGCAGAGCGCGGAGGAAATGCTGCAGGCGGCGGAAAAAGCGCAAAACCCTTGACATTTTGTTCTTTCTGTGCTTAAATAATTACAATGGCTGAGAAAGGAAGAAGTATGCCGCTGGAATGCCGCAGAGAGCCCGTGGCCGGTGAAAACGGGCGCAGGAGGCAGCAGAAATACATCCCGGAGCCGCTTTGCCGAACCGCGCCGAAACGGCGGCTTCAGTAAGCAAAGCCGGATGCGCCCGTTAGCAGCGCGAGGGTATGTTTGTACCCGCTGAGGCTGTTGCCGTGAGGCAATGGCAAAACTGAGGTGGTACCGCGTAATTTTATTGCGCCCTCTGTCCTTCGCCGGACAGAGGGCGTTTTCTCTGTCAGAATTTTGTTTTGAAGGAGTATGAAGAAAATGACTTGCTATGACGAATTGGTGGCCCGCGGCCTGATCGCTCAGGTGACAGATGAAAAAGAGATCCGCGACCTGATCAACAACGGAAAAGCCGTGTTCTATATCGGCTTTGACCCCACGGCAGACAGCCTGCACGTCGGCCATTTTATGGCGCTCTGCCTGATGAAACGCCTGCAGATGGCCGGAAACCGCCCGATCGCCCTGATCGGCGGAGGAACCGGGTATATCGGGGATCCTTCCGGGCGGACGGATATGCGGTCGATGATGACGCCGGAAACGATCCAGCACAATTGCGAATGCTTCAAAAAGCAGATGGAGCGCTTTATCGATTTCGGCGAGGGCAAGGCGATCATGGTCAACAATGCCGACTGGCTGCTCAAGCTCAATTATGTCGACCTGCTCCGTGAGGTCGGCGCGTGCTTCTCGGTCAATAATATGCTGCGTGCAGAGTGCTATAAGCAGCGTATGGAAAAAGGACTCAGCTTCCTGGAATTCAACTACATGATCATGCAGTCCTATGATTTTTATCACATGTTCCAGACGCTTGGCTGCAACATGCAGTTCGGCGGCGACGATCAGTGGAGCAATATGCTCGGCGGAACCGAACTGATCCGCAAAAAGCTCGGCAAGGACGCTTATGCCATGACCATTACTCTGCTGCTGAACTCCGAAGGCAAAAAAATGGGCAAAACGGCGAACGGCGCTGTCTGGCTTGACCCGAACAAAACGTCGCCGTTCGAATTTTATCAGTACTGGCGCAATGTCGGTGATGCCGACGTGCTCAAGTGCATCCGTATGCTGACGTTCCTCCCGCTGGAGCAGATCGATGAGATGGATCACTGGCAGGGCAGCGAGCTGAACCGCGCCAAGGAAATTCTTGCGTTTGAGCTGACCAAGCTGGTTCATGGGGAAGAGGAAGCGGTAAAAGCGCAGGATGCCGCGCGTGCCATTTTCGGCGCCGGTAAGGACAGCGAGCATATGCCCGCCACGGAACTGAATGCTGCGCAGCTTCCTGCCGAAGGCATGAGCGTGATCGACCTGCTGATGGCCGCAGAGCTGACGGCGTCCAAGGGCGAGGCCCGCCGCCTGATCCAGCAGGGAGGAATCGCGGTGAACGATGTCAAGGTGAACGATATTGCCGCATCGGTTTCCAAAGAGGAGCTGGCAGCCGGCGTTGTGATCAAAAAGGGCAAAAAGGTATTTCATAAAGTGATCGCGAAATAATTCATCCCGCATCCGGTTTGAACAGTGTTTGACGAACAGAACCGTGTCCGGTCAGCCGCCGTCTTTTCCGAAGGCAGCAGCCGGTTCCCGGTTCTGTTTTTCTGGGCTGCGCAGTACGGTACAAAATACAGCCAACCTTTTTTCGGCGCGGAAACGGGAGAACAGACGCCGAAAACAGTTGTTTTGCAGCGAAAAATGAGGTATAATAAAATATATATGATGAATTGACGAGACAGGAAAGAGGAGGATTTTCCAATGAAAGCGGATCTGCATTGTCATACCAAAACGTCGGACGGATCGCTTGGTACGGACGAACTGATTGGTCTGGCAAAGCGCGCCGGCTTGGAAGTGATTGCAATCACGGATCACGATACCTTTGCGGGGGCTGCAAAAGCCAAAATTGCCGGAGACCGCGCGGGGGTGCGCGTGATCCCCGGAATCGAGGTTTCTGCGTGGGATTATTCCCGAAAAAGAAAAGTCCACGTTCTGGGGTATCTCTGCGATGAACCGGAGACGCTGAGCGAACTGTGCCGTGCCACGGTGAAAGGAAGACAAAAGGCGGCGCTGATGATGCTGCAGAAGGTGATGCGGATTTATCCGATCACGCCCGAAATGGTCGCGAAACGGGCGCAGGGCAGTACAAATATCTATAAGCAGCATATCATGCATGCGCTCATAGAAGGAGGCTTCTGCGGAGAGCTTTACGGCGATCTTTACCGCAAGCTGTTTGATCCGGAAAACGGAATTGCCTTTTTCCCGGTGGAATATCCGGATGTGCGCACCGTGATCGAAAAGATCCGTGCGGCCGGCGGTGTGGTCGTTCTGGCGCATCCCTATGAGTATGACAGCATCGACCTGATGGAGGAATTGACGGAGGAGCATCTGCTGGACGGAATCGAAGCGTATCATTCCCGCAATCAGATGGACGATTCCATGCGTCTTTCCGCCTATGCGCATGACCATCAGCTTCTCATGACAGGCGGAAGCGATTTTCACGGCATGTATTCTTCCCGTCCCATTCGCCTCGGTTCCTGCACAACGCCGGAACAGTGTCTGAAAGAGCTTCTGGCATTTAAAAAACAAAGAGCAAAGAACATCTGATCTTTGCGGTATTCAGATTGAGAAAAGGATGATTTCAGTATGAAAATGGAGTATCGGACAGAAGGCACCTGCTCAAGAAGAATTTTTTTGGAGCTGGACGGAGATATCATCCGCAGCGTTTCGTTTGAAGGCGGATGCAACGGAAATCTGAAAGGGATCGGGAGCCTGGTGGCAGGCATGAACCGCGACGAGGCGATTGCCCGCCTGAAGGGGATCCGCTGCGGTTTTAAGGCGACGTCATGTCCCGACCAGCTTGCCAGAGCTTTGGAAGAAAGCAAAAAGGAACAATAATTCTGTTTCAGGTTCTTTCCAAAGGCTGGCTTCCATACTATTATTTTGAGGGAAATCAAAGAGGTGAGCAATGTGGAGAACCGTTTTTTGTCGGATGACAGCGATATGAAAATTGCAGATTTCAGCAGTAAACCGCACAGAAGCCAGACGGCCAATGATGCGGAAGAACAGTATCTGCTGCATAAGGCAAACGGCGATCTGCAGAAAGCGGCAGCTCTTGGCCAGCTGCTGGCAAAGCAGCTCTGCTCCGGAGAAGAAGATTTTTCGCTGGCCGGTAAGGAGTGCGGCGCAAAACTGCAGCGTCAGCTGCTGTTTTGCTTTGCGGTGGAAGTTACGCTGGAAAATGCACTGGAAGATGCGGTGCTGGCGCAGGCGGCGCAAAATGCGTTTTATGACGCCGTGCAGAAGCAGTCGCCTCAGTTTTACCGTTATCTGAACGATTCGGGTGTTTTTTCATTTTATCTGCTTGCTTACCGCCGCGGCGGAAATGTGGAACACAGTATCGGAAAAGTTTTTGCGATGTTGAATGACGATAATGAGGACGGCTGTCTGGCAGAGGTTGGCGAAACGCTGTACTGCATGTTCTGCAGCAGCGTCGGGGATACGATTGTAAACCAACAGTTTGCTGCCGGTACAAAGACCTCTTGTAAGTGAAGAAAACGACCGAGCGGCTGCCGAAGAACGAAATTTGCTCTTCGGCAGCCGCTTTTTGTTTCTTTTTATAAAGGCATGTGGTATACTGGAAAATACTTCTATGACAGAACAGAGGGTGAATCGAATGAAGATTTTACTGGCGGCGATCAACGCCAAATATATACATGCCAATCTGGCTGTGTACAGTCTGCGGGCTTACGCAGAAAGATACAAAGAACAGATTCAGATCAAAGAGTATACCATTAATCAGTATGTGGATGACATATTGGCGGATATTTACAGGGAGAAGGCCGATGTGATCGCTTTTTCATGTTATATCTGGAATATAGGCATGGTGGAAGAACTGGTATCTCTTCTGCATCAGCTGCGGCCGGAACTGCCTATCTGGCTGGGCGGCCCGGAGGTGTCCTATGATGCGGCGGAATGTATGGCACGCAATCCGGGTGTGACGGGTATTATGCGTGGGGAAGGCGAGGCCATTTTCCGGGAAGTGGCTGCATATTACGCGGATGGTTCTGTGGATATGTCCGGCATACGGGGGATTATATACCGTGAAAATGATCAGCTGGTGGATAACGGCTGGCGGGAGATCATGGATATCAACCAGGTACC
>JAQXJH010000147.1 GCA_029008595.1 Bacillota bacterium | reverse complement strand
TTACCGAACCGGAGATCCTCGGCGCGCAGGAGGACAATGCTCCCTTTGTTTACCCCACCGCCGAAAAGCTGACTGCCGCGGAAGGCACGCCGGTCCGCATCAGCACCGTCTGCGGCGACGGTTCCGACGACGCCGCCTTTGCCGCCGGTTACCTCTGCTCCCGGCTTTCCGAGCGCTTTGCCGGTTGGGAAAGCCAATCCGGTGTACCGGTCTCGCTGGTTCTCGATCAGAATCTCACCGGCGAACGCTACACCGTCGAAGTGACCGGCAGCGGCATCACACTCTCCGCCGGCGCCCGTCTTCCCCTGCTTTACGCAGCGGAGACTCTGCTCTGCTGCGGTGAGGACGGGAATTTTGCTCTGTGCAGCATCTCCGACGTTCCCTACAAATCCATGCGCGGCTTTCACTTTGGCCTGCCGCCCCGCGATCATATGGACTTTATGCGCCGCCTGATCCGCTACGTTCTCATCCCCATGCGCTACAACCAGCTCTTTGTTGAGTTTGCCGGCGGGATGCGCTTCCATCGTCATCCGGAAATTTCCGAAGGCTGGCTGGAAGGCAACCGCGCGGCCCGTGAAGGCCGTCAGCCCCCCTTCCCCCACGGCGAATTTTCCGCAGGCGGTCAGCTTCTGGAGCAGGACGAGGTGCGGGAGTTCCTCGATTACGCCCGGGACTTCGGGTTTGAGATCATCCCCGAGGTGCAGAGCTTCGGTCATGTTCAGTACATCACCTACGCCCACCCCGAAATTGCCGAACGGGACGAAAGCATCAATACCGTTGAGGATACCCGCGGCGAGGATGCCCGGCCCGACGAATTCTATGCCCACTGCTACTGTCCTTCTCTCGAGGAAAGCTACCGCATCATCTTCGACATCATCGACGAAATCGTCGACGTCGCCCGGCCTCAGCGCTTTGTCCATATGGGGCACGACGAGATCTACCAGCTGGGCGTCTGCCCCCGCTGCCGCACGCAGGATCCCGCCGATCTTTATGTAAAGCATGTCACCGCCATGCACGATTATCTGGCAAAGAAGGGTCTGCGCATGATGATCTGGTCAGACATGCTCCACCCCACCGAACGCTACAAGACCCCTCCCGCCATCGACCGCCTGCCCAGAGACATCGTCCTGCTGGACTTCATCTGGTACTTCCACTTTGATCTGGATATGGAAGACCATCTGCTGCCCTACGGCTTCGACGTTCTCATGGGTAATCTTTATTCCTCGCATTATCCCCGGTTTTCCTCCCGCGCCGCCAAGCCGCACATGATCGGCGGCGAGGTGTCCACCTGGTGTGCGACAACCGAATATATGTTCGCCAAGAAGGGCAAGATCTGGGATCTCTTCTGCACCGCCGAAATGCTCTGGAATCCCGATTACGACGAAGGGCAGCGCATCACCTACAATCACCTGATCGCCGACCGCATCCAGCCCCTGATCCGCGATCAGATGCATGGCTTTTCCCGGGTAGAAGCCTGTGAAAAGACCTCTTTCGCGCTGCCGAAAGGCTGCCGGAAAGATATTCCCGCGGCGCTGCTGGCGCTGGCGCCCGAAGCGATCCGCGCCGACGGCGCGGAGATCCCGCTCAATACTTGCTGCCGCCGGCTGATTCTGGAACACGCGACCCTGTGGAACCTTCCCCGCATTGCCTGGAGTCCTCTGCCGGTCATCGGCTCCTACACGGTTCGCTACAAGGACGGCGGCACTGCGGTCATCCCGGTGGAGTACAACGGCAGCGCGCTGATGTGGAACCGCCGCTATGCCCAGCCTCTTCCCCAGCAGTATTACCGTCATCAGGGCTACGTCGGCACCTGGGCGCTCGATCCTGCCCGCGAAGGCAAGGACGAAGCGGGACGCGACACGCTGATCTGCGGTCTGGTCTGGGAAAACCCGGAGCCTGACCGTGAGATCGCCTTCGTGCGCTATGACGCTTCCGCGGACGACGCCGCCGTTCTGATCCTCGCGGGCGTCACCGCAGTCAAATGACCGGAACCGGTTCCGCAAAAAGAATCCTGCCTGTTTCCCGGCGGCGCAGCGTGCCGCTGCATCGGATCCATCTTCCGGAAACAATATCTGCAAAAAAAGAGAGGGCGCGACTTCGGTCACGCCCTTTTCTGATGAAAATAACCCGTTTTACCTTCCCGAAGGAAGGTATCATTTGCTTTCCGCCGCTCTGCCGCGATGCCGTTTCAGACAAAAGATCATTCGATCGGCGTTCTTGCCATAAAGTCAAGGATCTCATCCATGGACTTGATCCCCGTGGAAGCGCCGATCTCCAGAATGCAGTGTGTTCCGACGGCGTTGGCAAATTCGCCTGCGCGGCGGAAATCCCACCCAAGGGAAATCCCCGCCAGAAAGCCCGCGCAGAAGGAATCGCCGGCTCCGGTGGAATCCTTTGGCTTGAACTGGCGATACGTCGGCAGCGTATAGCCCGGTTTTCCGCCCTCGCGGATATACGCGCCGTTTTTGCCGACCTTGATGATGACGTTTTTGGCGCCCATCTCAAAGAATTTATCCGCGATCTTTTCCGGATCGGTTTCGCCGGAAATTTTTGCAGCCTCCTCAACGCTGGGCATGAACAGGTCGAGGTGCGGGATCACGTCGGCGACCTTCGGCAGCCATTTATCTTCAAAATCCCACGCGGTATCCATCACCGTAAACTTGCCCTTCGCCTGCTGCTCCTGCATGAATTCCGCGCAGGGCTTGCCGTCAAAGGAAGTCATCAGCATCGCGCCCGCCACAAAGATGATGCCGCACTCGTCTGCCAGCTGTTCGGAAATATCCTCTTTTACAAACGCCGCAGTGGAACCCGGCTGGTACAAAAAGCTGCGCTCGCCGCCGGAGGAAATGCAGACCATCGAAACGGTTGTCGGTGTATCGCCCGACACAACGTTGGACACATCAACGCCGTTTTCCGCTGCCGTTTTCCGCACAAAATCGCCGAAGTTATCCTTGCCCACACGGCAGGAAAGCGCCACAGGGATGCCTATTTTCGCAAGATCGATCGCCGCATTGGAAGCGCAGCCGCCCACATGCGTCGTAATGGACTGCACGCTGCGCAGTGTTCCCGGTTCCGGAACGCTGTCCACCGGGGTAACGATCACGTCCGTCGTCACGCTGCCGATGCACAAAACCTTTTTCGCCTGACTCATATCCACTGCCATATGTCATCCTCCTGATCCGGCGCCGCTTTGCTGCCTGCGCCGTTTTTATCCGCTGTTCCCCGGCAGCCGAGCGGCCCGGAGCATACAGATACAAGAATAGTATAATACGGTTACGAATCAAAGTCAAGAGAGGCTTTTACCGCCGTTTTGTCCCGGTTTTTCTGGGCGGAAGCGCCGTGATGCACATCGGTTCTCTTGACAAAACGGCAGAATCCGGCGTATGATTACACAGAAAAGATCACTTTGACCGCTGCGGATCTGCCGTGCGGCAGAAAGGTATGGACGCTATGGACAGCCAGCAGACAACAAAAGAACAGGGACAATTTCAGCGCATGACGCAGACGCCCGTACCCGGGCTGATCTCCTCTCTGGCGCTGCCGACGATCATCAGCATGATGGTGACCTCCGTTTATAATATGGCAGACACCTATTTTGTTTCTCAGCTGGGTACCAGCGCTTCCGGCGCAGTCGGGATCGTTTTTTCGCTGATGGCGGTGATCCAGGCGGTCGGCTTTACGCTGGGCATGGGCTCTGGCAGCCAGATCTCCCGCCTGCTCGGACAGCAGCGCGGCAAAGAGGCCACCGAAATTGCCAGCAGCGGCTTTTTTTCCGCCATTCTGCTCGGGCTGCTGCTGACCGCTGCGGGCAGTCTCCTGATCGACGATCTGATGCGGCTGCTGGGAGCTACACCGACTATTCTGCCCTTTGCCCGCGACTACGCGCGGTATATTCTTTTCGGCGCGCCGATCATGGCCGCTTCATTTGTTCTGAACAACATTCTGCGCGCCGAAGGCCGCGCCAGACTTTCGATGACCGGCATTGCGGCCGGAGGGATTCTGAACATTGCGCTGGATCCGCTTTTTGTGTTCGTTTTTGGGCTTGGGATCTCCGGCGCAGCCATCGCCACGCTGGTGAGCCAGTGCGTCAGCTGTGGGATCCTGCTTTCGTGTTTTCTGCGCGGCAAAAGTACGACCCGCCTTTCGCTGCGCTGTGTTTCGCGCCGGCCTTCCGTTTACTGGAGCATTCTGAAAACGGGGCTGCCGTCGCTTTGCCGCCAGGGGCTGGCCAGCATCGCGACTGTTGCGCTGAACCGGAATGCCGCCGTTTACGGCGACGCGGCCGTTTCGGCCATGTCGATCGTCGGCAAAATTTTTATGCTGATCTTTTCGGCGCTGCTTGGCTTTGGGCAGGGGTTTCAGCCGGTGGTGGGCTACAATTACGGTGCCAGAAAATATACCCGCGTGCGCAAAGCCTGCTCGTTTACGCTGGAGATTGGAACGGTCCTGATGACCGTATTTGCCGCAGCGGGCTTTTTCGCCGCGCCGCACCTGATGCGGCTGTTCATCGACGATCCCGACGTGGTGCGGATCGGAACCTCGGCGCTGCGGGCGCAGTGCCTTGCGATGCCGCTGCTGCCGCTTGGCGTCGTCTGCAACATGACGTTTCAGACCATCGGCCGTTCGTGGACGGCCACCTTTCTTTCCGCCGCGCGGCAGGGGATCTTCTTTCTTCCGCTGATTTACCTGCTGCCCCCGGTTTTCGGCCTTGTCGGGGTCGAGATCACGCAGCCCTGCGCCGACGTTCTGACCTTTCTTTGCTGCATTCCCTTTGCGGCAGCCTTTCTGCACCGGCTGCCCAAAGCAGACGAATCATAAATCTCCGGCTTGCCGGAAAGGATGTGTTTTTCTGTGGACTACCATTTTGACGAACCGGTCAATCATCGCGGAATATACAGCATCAAATACGAAGCGCCCTGGCGCGCGGATGAAATGAATGAAGATACCATCCCGCTTTTTGTGGCGGATATGGACTTCAAAACCGCGCCGCCGATTCTGGACGCACTGCACCGCACCGTTGATTTCGGTCTGTTCGGCTACACCGCCGCCGCTGTGGTGCCCGACTATGCCGAAGCGGTGTGTCATTGGTGGAAAACGCAGTACGGCTGCAGTTTTCCGCCGGAAGCCGTCGTCTATTCCAACGGCGCAGTGGAAGCGCTGAACAACGCGGTGCGCACCTTTACCAATGTCGGAGACGGCGTGATCATTCAGCGGCCGGTCTACGGCCATTTTACCGCCGCATTGGAACAGCAGTGCCACCGCCGCGTGGTGAGCAGTCGGCTGATCCGCTCGGCAGACGGCCGCTATACGATCGATTTTGAGGATCTGGAGCAAAAATGCGCCGACCCCGCCAACCGCGCCATGATCTTCTGCAGCCCGGCAAACCCGGTCGGGCGCGTCTGGAGCCGCGAAGAGATCCGCCGCGTCTGCGAGATCACCGCCAGATACAACGTCCTGCTCATCAGCGACGAGGTGCATTGCGACATCCGCCGCCGCGGCGTGCGCCATGATCCGGTGCTGACCGTGGCAGAGGATCTCCGCAACATCATCATGCTGACCGGCATCAACAAAAGCTTCAACCTTGCAGGGCTGCAGTGTTCAAACGCCATTATTCCGGATCCGTTCCTGCGGGCAAGATTCGTGCAGGCGTTCGGCGAGCGCGAACCGACGCAGTTTGCCATCAGCGCGCTGATCGCAGCCTACCGCGAATGCGAAGACTGGCTCGCGCAGCTCAACGATTACCTCGACGGAAACATTGATTTCGTCCTCGGTTTTCTGCAGGAGAATCTGCCCTGGGTAAAAACCGCCAGACCGGAAGGTACCTACTGCATGTGGCTCGATTTTTCCGCCTGCGGCCTGCCCGACGAAGAGATCCACCGCCGCATTTACCGGGACGCCAACGTGATCCTGCAGGACGGTCTGGTGCACGATCCGGAAGGCGGCGCCTGTTTCCAGCGCATCTGCGTTCCCTGCCCGCGCTCCGTGCTTCGCCGGGCAATGGAGCGCATCGCCGCGCAGTTTACCGATATCCGCTGAACCGGCTCTCCCGCGTTTCTCCGGCTGCCTGCCTTTCGACTCATTTTTTCCGCAAAAAACGACCTTCTGCCGTGCAAAACGTCAGAAGGCCGTTTCTATTTTCTCCCGGTTCACTGTCCGGGGCACCGTCATGAAAGGATCCCGAGCATGCGCATCAGCTCCGGCAGCAGCGGTTCGAACCGGACGCCGAACCGCGGATCGGTGCCTGCCGCCCGCGTGGTGCGGATCGCGCGCGAAACGAACCCCGCGGCGGTTCCGGCTGCTGTCTGCGGCGATTCGCCCCGCAGCAGCGCCGCCAGCATGACCGCCGCAAAAAGATCTCCCGTCCCGTGAAAGCTGCCGTCCACGGTGTCTGCCAGCGCATAATGGACGGAGTTCCTGTCGCGGTCATACACCGCGGCGCCGATCTTGCTGCCGCGGCGGACACCCGTCAGCACCGTCAGCCGCGGCCCCAATTCGCTCAGCTGCCGCAGCAGTTCTTCGGTCTGCTCCCCAGTCGGTTCCAGCACCGGCTCCCTGCCGAGCAGCAGTGCCGCTTCCGTCAGGTTCGGCACGATCACGTCTGCACAGGCGGCCAGTTCCTTCATCTTCTCCGCCATCTCCGCGGAATAACAGCTGTACAGCCGGCCGTTATCGCCCATCACGGGATCGACAAAGCGCAGGGTCTGCCCGTCGGAAAGCATGGAGAAGATCTGCCGCACCAGGTCGATCTGCCGGACAGAGCCGAGAAAACCGGAATAAACGGCGTCAAAATGAAGGCCGAGGCGCTGCCACTGCTCCGCGGCCGGCAGAAGCTCGCCGGTCAGGTCGCAGAAGGTGCGGTCGGGAAACCCGTTGTGAGAAGAAAGCACCGCCGTCGGCAGTGGACAGGCCTCCATTCCGGCTGCCGCCAGCACCGGCAGGATCACCGTCAGCGAACACCGTCCGAAACCGGAAAGGTCGTTGATGGCGGCAATGCGCGGTTGTGTAAGTGATGGATCCTTTTGCATAAGTAAGACGATTCCTTTCCGCTCCATCCTTTGCGGGACGGGCGTCGTTTCAACCGGCAGCCGTTTCCTGCAGGATGCGGAGCTTCAGCTTTTCCTGTTCCGCACCGCAATAGGGCGCCATGCGCTGACTGTAAAGCAGCCTGATCGCCTGCAGCAGCTCATCCGGCCGCTGCGTGCCGGGCAGCAGCACCAGCTCGCCGCCCGCACAGGAGAGCAGTTCTCCGCCGGAATTTCTGGCCAGCCTGGCGCAGATCTCTCCGAAGGCGAGCACCTCTCTGGACTGCGCGCGCCGCTCCATGGAACCGGCGTAGCGGTCGCTGAGCGCAGGCGACGGAAACGTAAACAGCGCCAGAGCCGGCACCGGTTCGGCAAATTTCTGCAGCGCATCCTGCAGCAGAGCGCGGCGGCGCGCCGTCATCGGGCATTTCTGAAACAGATGTGCCGGCGTACCGGCCGTATATTCCCGCAGCAAGGAAAACGGCTCGCAGATTTTCCGCACCCTGCGCGCAAGCGCCGGGTCGCACCCGAACAGCATCCGGCTGCCGAAAAAAGCGGACGACTCGTTCTGCAGCTGAACGGTATCCACATACGGGATCAGGAAATTACGCACCGGAATGCCCGCTTCGCGCAGCGCCGCGGCGGCCTGCTGCATCTGGCGGTTATTTTCGCGGACAACACCGGCGATCCCGCCGGGCTTTTGAGAAATGCGTGTCAGCTCTGCGGCGGAAACACCGCACAAAAGAACATACTGCATTCCGGCTGCTCCCTTCCGTCAAAAATTATTTTTCACTGCGGGACGGCTGGGCTTCCACCGCGTCGGCGGCCTGATCCAGCCAATCGCCCACAAACTGCTCGATCAGCCCCGCGTCGCAGAGCTTTGCGAATTCCGGATCAATCGGCAGGCGGGCAAGCACCTTCAGCCCGTATTCCGCCGCAGTCGCATCCACATGGCTTTCCCCGAAAACGGAGATCTTTTTCCCGCAGTCCGGGCATGTGACATAGCTCATGTTTTCGATGATGCCGATGATCGGGATATTCATCAGATTGGCCATTTTCACCGCTTTGGACACGATGACCGAAACCAACTCCTGCGGAGAGGTGACGATCAGGATCCCGTCCACCGGCAGCGACTGAAACACCGTCAGCGGCACATCGCCCGTTCCGGGAGGCATATCCACAAACATATAGTCCACATCGTTCCAGATCACATCGCTCCAGAACTGCTTGACCGTCCCGGCGATGACCGGGCCGCGCCAGACGACCGGGTCGGTCGCATCCGGCAGCAGCAGATTGACCGACATCGTTTCGATCCCGGTTTTCGTTTTCACCGGCAGGATCCCCATATCGTTGCCCAGCGCATTTTCGTGCAGGCCGAACATGGTCGGGATCGAAGGGCCGGTAATATCTGCGTCCAGAATCGCGGTGGAAAATTCGCGGCGGCGCATCAGGACCGCCATCAGGGAGGTGACAAGCGATTTGCCCACTCCGCCCTTTCCGCTGACGACGGCGATCACCTTTCTGACGCGGCTCAGTTCGTTGAGCGGCGCGAGCAGGCTTTCGGCCGAACGGCTTTCGCAATGCTGGGAACAGGATTCACAATTATGACTGCAGGATTCACTCATGAAAGATTTCCGCCTTTCCGTATCATAAAAAGATAGTTGTTTCGTTTTTCCCGGTCAGACCAGGCGCTTTCCTTTGATAAAGACGCCGGCAGGCTGCAGCGCCTCGTCCAGAATGACCACATCGGCGCGCTTGCCGGGTTCCAGACTGCCGAGCAGCTTTTCGCAGCCGATCACCTTTGCCGGGGCAAACGATGCGGCATAGAACGCCGTTTCCAGCTCCACGCCGAAACCGATCACACGGCGCACGCATTCCATCAGGTTGGTGGAGGAACCGGCGATGGTGCCGTCGGCCAGCGTTGCCTTGCCGTTGGTGACCGTGATCTCGTGTCCGCCGGCATCCAGGAACCTTGCGCCGTCCGGCATTCCGGCCGCCTCCAGGCTGTCGCTGATCATCACGACGCGCCGGCCGAGCAGACGGAAGGTGGAACGCAGCATGGCAGGATGAATATGGATCCCGTCGCAGATCAGCTCGGCGGTCACGTCCGGCGTATCCCACACGGCGCCGACCACGCCGGGAGCGCGGTGCGTTGCCCCGGTCATGCCGTTATAGAGATGGATCGCGTGAGAAGCACCGGCTTCAAATGCCGCACGGGTCTGGTCGTAATCCGCCGCCGTGTGCGCAACCGAAACGACCGCCTCTCCCTTTACCGCACGGATAAACTCCAGCGCTCCGTCAACCTCCGGCGCAACGTCCACGATCTTGATCATTCCGCCGCAGGCCGCGTTGAGCCGGCGGAACATTTCCGCATCCGGCTCGCGGATCCATTCCGGCGGCTGCGCTCCCCGCTTGGCCTGGCTGAAAAACGGGCCTTCCATGTGCACTCCCAGCGGCGTGGCGCCGGCATGTTCCGTTTTGCAATAGTCCCGGACATTGACGGCGGCCTTGCGGATCGCTTCCTCCGAGATCGTCATGGTCGTCGGCAAAAAGGCAGTAACGCCGTTTTTCCCTTCATATTCCGCAATTTTGCGCAGCGCCTCCGGGTCGCCGGAGGAATGGTCGCAGCCGACGGCGCCGTGCGTATGGATATCGATCAGACCGGGCACCAGCAGCTTTCCGGAGCAGTCCAGCGCCTGTTCGCCGGGCGCTTCAATCTGTTCTCCGATTTGAACAATGGTCTCCCCCTGCATCAGCAGATCGCCTTTTACCCGGTGAAATTCACCATTCAGGATCGTCGCGTTTTTTAACAGCATAGCCGTCATTCCTTTCTTCCAAATTATCTATCGGCCCGCAGTGCAGCGCCTTCGGTCAAAAACTAATCATATTCTTCCTCTGCCAAATTGTCAAGCATCCGGCCTTCTTCGCGGCGGAACTGCGTCGGGGTCTTTCCCGTTTCCTTCAGGAACACCTTGGAAAAATAATTCTGGTCGGAAAAACCGCAGTCGAGCGCGATCTCCTTGATGCTCCGGCGGGAATACATCAGAAGCTCGCGCGCATGACCGACCCGCACCGTGGTCACATAACGGTTGATGCCGATGCCGTATCTTTTCTGAAACGCATTGATCACCGTGGCGCGGCTGCAGAAAAAGTGACTGCGCAGCACCTCCAGCGAAAGCTCGCTGCGGTAATTTTCATTGATGTATTTTTTGATCGCCGGCGCAAGATCGGCTTTTTCGGGATTGAACCGGTTGCTCAGAGAAATATATTTGGCGCAGATATCCATAATATGCAGACAGGAAACGATTTTATCCCGGTCGCGCAGCGGAAGCCCGTCCACGATCCGGCGCAGGCGGACGGGGTCGTCCACATAAGGCAGCGCAGCTTCGTATACGGCAAGGCGGTTGCTTTCCGGCGAACAGAGCGTCTGTCCCATCATCAGGTAGCCGATCAGCGTACCGAAGCTGAAGATCGGCGCGACCGCCTCATACAGCCCGAGATGACACTGATAAATGGAAAACTGCTGCGTTTTTTTTGCGCGCTCAAAGGCCGCGTAATCCGTCTGATGGCAGATCTGCAGCGCCTGCTCATTTTTCTGAACCATGGCGCAAAGCGTGCACATCCCTTTCGGGTATGCTTCAATTTCGTGAAAATCCGTGTCGTGCACACTGAGCCGCAGCCCGGAAATATTGTGCAGCTCCTGCAGCACCGTGATCAGCTCCACATGGTCGTCCATTCGTTCACACTCCCTCACCGGATCCGGCACATCGTTCGGGCGGCGTCACCGGCGGCCGTAACAGCAATTATTGAATTCGTCTAAGAATAGACTAATTTACTTAATATTATACGCGATTTCATTGCAAAAAGAAAGAGGAAAACGTATAATATAGACATCGTTTTTAATTATTTTTACAGGAGGGACTGAAAATGACTCTGGTCATCATGGCTGCCGGTATGGGCAGCCGCTACGGCGGGCTGAAGCAGGTCGACCCGGTTGGGCGCAAGGGCGAATTTATTCTGGATTATTCGATTTACGACGCGATCCAGGCCGGTTTCGACAAGGTCGTATTCATTATTAAAGAAGAAAATCTTTCCTTGTTCCGGGACACCGTGGGCAAGCGCCTGGAAAAGGCGATCCCCGTGGAGTATGTGTTCCAGAAGGTCAGCGACGTTCCTGCCGGTGTCTGTGTTCCGGCGGAGCGCACCAAGCCGTGGGGTACGGCTCACGCGGTTCTCTGCTGCGCAGATGTTGTCAAGGATAACTTTGCCGTTATCAATGCAGACGATTTTTACGGCCGCGACGCTTTTCTGATGCTCGGCAAATTCCTGAAAGACGCTCCGCAGGACAGCGTTCCGAGCCATTACTGCATGGCGGGCTATATTCTTGCCAATACGCTGACAGAAAACGGGCATGTGGCGCGCGGCGTCTGCTGCACCGATGAAAACGGTTTCCTCACCAGCGTGACCGAGCGCACCAAAATTCAGCGCAACAACGGTCAGACGCAGTTCTGTGAAAACGACGTCTGGACCGATCTTCCCGAAGACAGCATCGTTTCCATGAACTGCTGGGGCTTTACGCCGAAGCTGTTCGATGCGATCCGCGCCGGATGGAGCAGTTTTTTTGCGGAAAACGAAAATAACCTGCTGAAAGCGGAATATTTTCTGCCGTCCGTCGTTACCAACCAGATCAACGACGGCTCCTGTGACGTCAAAGTGCTGAAAACCAGCGCCAAATGGTTCGGCGTAACGTATCATGAGGATCGCGCCGCAGTCGTGCAGAAAATTTCGGATATGACCGACGCGAGGATCTATCCCGACGGTCTGTGGAAATAACAGGGGGAAAAACGATGATCGATTTTATTCGCGAAAACCTGCTGGACAAATTTCAATTTGAGGGCGATCCGATTTATGTGGAGCCGTTCGGCTGCGGCCATATCAACGCCACCTTTGCCGTTTATTTCAAAAGTGAGACCCGTCCGCCGCGCCGCTATATTCTGCAGCGGATCAACACGAATATTTTCTGTGACCCCGACGGCCTGATGGAAAACATCGTGAATGTGACGGCGTTCCTGCGCAAAAAGATCATTGCCGCCGGCGGAGACCCCGACCGCGAAACGCTGACCGTCATCTTCACCAGAGATGGCAAGCCCTATTACCGCGACGCCGAGGGACGCTGCTGGCGCGCGTACGGCTTTATTGAAAACGCAACGTCCTACCAGTCGGTGGAGCGCCCGGTGCTGTTTTACAACGCGGCGCGCGCATTCGGCAAATTTCAGCGGCTGCTCGCCGATTACCCCGCCGCTACCCTACACGAAACGATCCCGCAGTTTCACGACACGGGCAAACGCTTCCGCGATTTCTGCGCGGCGGTGCAGAACGACAAAGCCGGGCGCAAGTCGCTCGTTGCCGACGAGATCTCTTTCGTTCTGGCGCGGGAAAAGGACTGCACCATCGTGACCGGGCTGATCGCCGCTGGGAAAATGCCCCTGCGCGTCACCCATAACGACACCAAGCTCAACAATATCATGATGGACAATCAGACCGACGAGGGTATCTGCATCATCGATCTGGACACCATCATGCCCGGTTCTCCCCTGTACGATTTCGGCGACAGCATCCGCTTCGGCGCCAGCTCCGCAGCAGAAGACGAA
This sequence comes from Bacillota bacterium, assembly GCA_029008595.1. GTDB lineage: Bacteria > Bacillota > Clostridia > Oscillospirales > Acutalibacteraceae > CAKXIK01. The sequence goes on along the minus strand of JAQXJH010000147.1, from coordinate 125 downwards.
AAGGATCTGGACAAAGTCTTCATGAAGCTCGACCTGTTCGAAAGCTACACAAAGGGCTTTTTGAGCGAGGTCGGCTCGGCGCTGACCGAAACGGAGCTGGAGTATCTGGCCTTTTCCGCCAAGCT
>JAQXJH010000146.1 GCA_029008595.1 Bacillota bacterium | reverse complement strand
GTTATTGAGCAGCCATTAATTAATCTCTCCATATTTACGATGGGCGAAATAAACATGGCTTGAGAAATTTTCTTTTCAGCAAGACTATGCATCGACAAAAACGCCCCAATGCTGTTTGCGATCAGCGTAACAGCATCATATCCCTTGCTGTGCAGATCAAAGAAACCGGGAAACTCGCTTTTCGCTTCCCAGGGATTCTGCGATTGATAGTCAAAACCGATCACATCACTTTCGGGGAAGAGAGACTGGTAATGCTTTGCTTCCTCCGCACTCCCCCCTTTGCCATGCACATATATGATTAAATGTCTCATTCAGCATCCTCCGATACAGATTTCGATTGCGCGGCCGTCAAAACGGCAAACAGCCGGCCAAGTCCATCCGTCTATATTACGTATACGCCTCATCCCTTACAATTGTTGCAGGATACCCTGTAAATAAGTGCGCTATGCGCGCCGCTCTTCCGTTCACATCGCCTGCTGATTCACGGCAGCTTGCATTCTGTCATTCTACAGGAGGATTCCAACTGTATATAGGCGGTTTTTGCATGGATATGTGTCCGTTTTATAGATGTTGTGCGGCGCGACCGCAAGTTAACTGCCGGTCGATCATACAATTGATCCGGGAGGTGTGTCATGAAAAGCAAGGAAATCATCGTTCATTGTACGTATTCCGATATGGATCAGACGCTGGCGGAACTGATCAAAGCGTCCTTTCAGGCCTTTCTCCGAAAAGAGCTTTTTACCCCGGCGATTCGCCAACCGGGGTAGTATTGCTGTGGCGATGAATGGTCGCTTATTTCGGGAGGACTGTTCATGTACTTAAAGATCAGCAATCCCATGGATTACCATGTGGCACTATACATCAGACTGTCAAAGGAGGATGAAAACGAAGGGCCGTCGGAGAGTGTTACCAACCAGAAATCGCTGCTAAATGAGTTTGTGCAACAGCACCGGCTTTCCGTCTATGATACCTACATCGATGACGGCTGGAGCGGCACGAACTTTGACCGCCCGGACTTTCAACGGATGCTCGGCGATATTGAGGACAGGAAGGTCAACATGGTCATCACGAAGGATCTCAGCCGTCTTGGGCGCGACTATATCATGACCGGTCACTACATGGAGCGGTACTTCCCGGAAAAGCAGGTGCGGTATATCTCCCTGCTGGACGGCATCGATACCGGCGTGGAGTCCACCGCCAACGACATCACGCCGTTCCGGGCCATCATGAACGACATGTACGCCAAGGATATCTCCAGGAAGATCAAGTCGGTCAAGCGGGATAAGCAGCGGAAAGGGCAGTTCATCGGCGGCAAGCCGGTATACGGCTATAAGATGCACCCCACGGAGAAAAACAAAATCGTCATCGACAAGGGAGCGGCTCCCACGGTGCGGAGGATCTTCGGCATGGCGTTGGAGGGCATGAGCTGCCGACAGATCGCCACGCAGCTGAACGCGGAGGGCGTCCCGACCCCGGCTGCCTACGCGGGCCTGCCGGCGCCAAAGTCCGGCCCCTATACCGGCCTGTGGAGCAGCGAGCGAATCTCGGAGATGCTGCAAAACGAGACCTACATCGGAAACATGGTGCAGGGCCGCAGTGTGAAGCTCAGCTATAAATCCAGGAAGTGCCTGCATCAGGCACGGGAAAACTGGGTGGTGGTGGAAAACACCCACGAACCACTGGTCGACCGTGAAGCCTTTGAAAAAGTACAGGTGCTGGTAGCCAGCCGCAAGCATACCCGTAGCCGCACCTACGACTTTTTGCTGAAAGGGCTTATCTTCTGCTACGAGTGCGGCTGTCCATTGGCGGTGCTCAACCGCAAGAACGCCGCCGGGGAAGACGTGCTGTACTTTGTCTGCCGCACCTATCAGCGATTCACCAAAGCAGGCGTCTGCACCTGCCACAGTATCAAGGAAAAGACTGTCACCGACGCGGTGATCGCCAAGGTGCGGGAGGTCTGCGAAGCCTGTTTACATTCCGATGACCTGCTCTCCGTCGCGCAGCGGGCGGTAGAGCCGGCCCGGAAAGAGAACGTACCGGAGAACGCGATACAGGCGATCCAAAGTAAGATCGACAGTCTGACCGCCAATCTGGATAAAATGTATGTGGATCGGCTGACCGGTCTGCTTGCGGAAGCTGACTTCGAGCGCATTTATCAGCGCATCAAAGTGGAGCGCAGCTCCCTTGAGGAAAAGCTGAAGGGCATGGAGGCGCAAAAAGAGAGTC
>JAQXJH010000145.1 GCA_029008595.1 Bacillota bacterium | reverse complement strand
CCATCCCTTTCCTTGTACGGTCATGTTGTCATGATTATAGCAAAAAAGAGCCGTTCTGTCGAGACGGTGAAGCGCTCCTCCGGCAAACGGAGGATTCGGGATTTTCTTTCAGAACTGCTGTTCAGAACCTGATTTTTCCGGATCGTTTTTTTCGGAGGAAAATCCGGTTGTAAAACCGTCTTTTTTGTAATACAATAGAAGCGGCGGGTCAGATGATCCGGCCGAAAGTGCAAAAAGCGGGGTGCGGAATATGGGGAGAAGATCTGAAAAGAAGAACAGCGTGGTGCGCGGACAGACAAAACCCTTTTACGATCGGAAAGAAGGGAAAAAGCCGGTTTTGCTGTACATTCTGCCGGTTCTGATGGTACTTGTCCTGTTGGGAACGCTTTATCTTGCTTATCGCGACAGTATGCCGCCGCAGGAGGCTGCCGTTTCCTCCGCGCTTGTCCGGCTGTAAGCTGCAGCCGTTTCAGAAAGGAATCTTTATGATGAAAGCAAAGCATAAAATCAGTCGGAAAAAATTTTTTCTGCGGATCCTGACGATTCTGCTGCCAGTGTTGATGATCACCGGTATTCTGTTCGCGGTGTCTTCGTGCGCAGGGCATCAGGAGCCTGCAGCGCCGTCCTCTTCCGCGCAGGAGGAGCCTTCCTCAACAGCGCCGTCAGAGCCGGCTTCGTCTGCCGGAGCGTCTTCTTCGGAAATTCCGGCAGCAACCTCTTCGGCAGAAGCATCCTCGGTTCCTGCTTCGTCGCAGGCGGAATCGGAAGCGCCGTCCTCCCGGCCGGCATCGTCGGCAGCTCCTCCGCCGGCTTCGTCTGCGGAGACAAAGCCGAATTCGGGAATTTACGCAGGAGTCGCCTGGCGTTCTCCCTATGCGCAGACGGCCGATATCTTCAAACACGGGCGTGAACTGATGCTGCTGAATAATTATTATGAACTGCCGGAGGATTTTCAGTGGGATCTTGTGCTGTGGTCCACAGGTGAACCGGTGGACGCCATGAGCCTGAACAGCGCCGCCTATGATAAAGTGCAGGCGGTGGATGCGGCCGCTTACCAGCCGCTGAAAGACATGTTTGCGGCGGCAAAGGCTGACGGCGTTCCGCTGCAGCTGGTTTCGCCCTATCGCAGCATCAGCCTGCAGGATCGTCTGTTCGGCAGCCTGGTCACGTCATATATGAACGCCGGGATGAGCCGCAGCGACGCGATCAAAAAGGCCAATGTGCAGCGTACCTTTACCGGTACCAGCGAACACAATACCGGGCTGGGCTTTGACCTTTCCTTTTCCGGGAACTGGTCGCTGACGCAGGCGTTTGATCAGACGGCGCAGTTCAAATGGCTGCAGCAGCATGCGGCGGAATACGGGTTTATTCTCCGCTACGCGGCGGATAAAGTCGATATTACGGGCATCATGTACGAACCGTGGCACTACCGTTATGTCGGCGTGGAACATGCGAAGCAGATCCGGGAAAAAGGAATGTGCCTGGAAGAATATATCGAATATCTCGATCAGAACTGAATCACCGGAAAGAAAAGAGCCGCCATTCAGGCGGCTCTTTTTTCGATCATGCGGTTGATTTTGGAATCGGGCAGTCACATAACGAACGCCCGCAGCGGGATTCACCAAAGGTCAGGCTTATCTGCTGATTTTCAGATCCTTGACGGAAGCCAGAAAATCGAGCAGAGCCTTCGGTGCATCTCCGGGGGAGACGACCTCAACCGTGCCGTTCTTCATCGCGGCGACGACGGTATCGCGCTCTAACTGCTTCAGATAGGCGACGTTGTGCCAGTCGGAAACGGTGCCGGCCGGTTCAAAGGAAAAAGAGTTCCCGTCGTCTGTGTGATCCTCTCTGCACCAGTATACTTCATTAGAAGAATCCAGCACCAGCTGAGCGTTCCGCATTTTTGTGATGTTCTCTTTCAGAACCTCACAGTTGCCCTTTCCATCGGCAAAACAGAACGTTCCGTCCGCACGAAGCAAATAATACCCTTGCGGATTCGCGGTGATCAAAGAAGGATATGCGGAAACGATGCCGCCGTATGCCGAAAAATCAAAGTTTTCGTTTTTGCAGTACAGCGTCCCGTCCGGTTTCAGCCACAAAGTGCCGTCGATCACGACCGCGCCGGTCTCTTCGGCGGAAAGCGGCGCAGATTTGCCCGAAAGGCTGCTGCCGCTGCTGTCAATGGTGAAAAGGGTATCCGCTGAATACGCCCAAGGATAGCAGATCTCCTGCTGCGAAGCGGACGGAACGGCGACAACATTCGTCCATGACGAGATAATGGCGGCGGCGTCTTTTCGCAGCTTGTCATAGGCGGCTTCGTTTCCGCTGGGAATTAACTCGGGAACCAGTCCGCAGATTTTTCCCCCGGAAATCACGCCCTGCCAGTCCAGAACAGCCGTGGAGATGTTTTCTGTAATGCCGAAGCGCTCATGAAGGTATTTGCCGTATTCGTCGGCAGAGGGACAGAGGGAATGGTCGGCGTTTGTCCACAGAAGTCTGGCGCAGGCATCATCCGTAATCAGTGTGCCGTCCTTTGTGATGTATTCCCCGTAGCCGATCGTATCAAAATCGATCATAGTGTCGATCTCCAACTCCAGCTTTTCTGCAGCTTCGGAAGAAGCGGGAGGAGCGGAGGAGACCGCAGCTTCGGAGGAGGCGGGGAGAGAAGAGGATGCCGCTGCTTCGGAGGAGACCTCCGGAGCGGATGAGGGAAGTTTGCAGGAACAGAGGGATGCCGCAAGCAGAGCGCAGAGCACAAAAGCAGGGAAGCGTTTCATCGTGCATCTCTCCTTTGAATTTTTTTATTCCCAAGTTACCTTCAAATCCTTGACAGAAGACAGAAAATCGAGCAGGATTTTTGAAGCGTCGCCGGGGGAGACAACCTCCACCGTGCCGTTCTTCATCGCGGCGACAACGGTGTCTCCGTTCAGCTGCTTCAGATAAGCGACGTTGTGCCAGTCGGAAACGGTGCCGACCTTTTGATTATTACGGTAAACGGAGTTGTCTGAGGTCATATAAATTTGAGCGGAGGTATCTATTTTGACAACGTTTTGCGCTGCGGTGTATTTTGCCTCTCCGTCGGTCACGATCAGCGTTCCGTCATTCAGAAGACAGGTGATAAAGCCGCCCTTTTGCGTAATATACTGAAACGGATTGCCGGAAAACGCGGCGACGTTTGATATTTTTGAAAAATCGCTGTCCGATTCTCCGCTGACCGGTTCAAAACAGAATCTGCCGTCCGGCTTTAATCCCAGAATACCGCCGTCTGCAGCCGTACCGTAATAGCATGCCGAGACGACGTTCCAGCCATCCGGCTTTGTTACGGTATTTCTGCCGATATAGCCGACGGAGCCGTCCGAAAAAATAGCTCCCAGAAAGCCGCCGCCGTGTGAATCTAATACAAAAGTGCTCCGAACCTTTGGCAAGGAGGACAAAAAGGATTTGATCTCTTTTCGTTCTTTATCCCATTCGGCCTGTGAGTCGCTGTCTATGCAGGGACGGTAATAGTCGGTTACGTGGATTTTTCCGTCAATTATAAAAACGTCCCACGCGTAATCCATTGCGGAAGAGATTCCAACCGTTTCCGGTGAAAGCCCAAGATGGATGAACTGCAGCTGGTAATCGGCATCATCAAAGTATTTGCGGTCGACGATCAGCTTGCCCTGTTGGTTAATGTATTGGCCCGTGCTGATCGTGTCCAGCCCGAGCGTCCGGTCGATCTCCAGCTCCAGCTTTTCTGCAGCTTCGGAGGAAACAGGCAGAGCAGAGGAGAGTTTTTCTGCGGAAGAGGCAGGGAGAGAAGTGACCGGCGTTTCGGAGGAAGCCGCCGGAGAAGAAGAGGTGCAGGCACAGAAGGTCGCTGCCAGCAGCAGGCAGAGCACAAAAGCAGGGAAGCGTTTCATACAGACCATTCCTTTCGATGAATATCCGTTTCGGGAAAATGACAGGAATATCGCAGCAGCGGAAGCGCGCAGCAAACTGAAAAGAAAAAAGAGCGCACGAGGAACATACAGAATGCCCGGTGATTTCATGCCCAATCTTCTAATAATTTTCATAAATGATTATATTTTTATTATACGGTGTGCCCAGTATCTTGTCAACCCGGAATCAGCTAATTTGAAACAAAAAAAGACAAAATGTTTAAAATAAAACATTCAAAACAGAAAAAACACGGCTCCGAACGGAAAGCCGTGTTTCAAGTGAAGTTTTTTTCGCGGCCGGCGTGCAGCGCGCTTAGCGGCTGGGCCGGTCAGTGTTCTTTTTGTGCCGAAGGCAGTTCGCCGATATACTTTTTATACTGACGTGCAAAATAGGAAGGGCTGTTATACCCGCAGGCCTCCGCACACTCGGCAACGGTGCAGTTTCCGGCGGCAAGCATGGTTCTTGCGCTGCGGCAGCGCTGCAGATTCAGGTAATCGATGATTGTCTGGCCGGTCGCTTCCCGAAAGGTTCGGCAAAGGTAATATTTGCTGAATCCGGTTGCGGCGCAGATGTCGTCCAGCGTCAAGGGGTGGACATAGTTCTGGGAGATATAACGGATCGTGTGTTTGACCAGATCGATCTTGTGGGGGGAACGTTTGTCTTCGCTGCCGTCGGGAGCCGACGCCAGAAAACCGCGGCAAAGCCGGAGCAGCAGCTGCAGAACCTCGCTTTTGATCGCTGCGCTGCCGAACGGAAGCTTGCCGTTCATTTCGGAGTCAATGAGGAAAAAGGCGTCCGTCAGCGTTTTGTCGCGTACAACGGGCATAAAGTTCAGCCGGGAAACAGGAAACCCGAAGCTGTCGCAGAATTCGCGGTCGACGATCAGACAGTAATACCGGCAGCCGGGCGCAGGCGAATAGACGGCGTGCAGATGGTTGGAATTGATCACGGCGATCTCGCCGGCAGAGACCGGAATGCGCAGATCGTCGGAAAAAACCGTTGCGCTGCCCTCCAGAAAGCACAAAAGCTCCAGCCCTTCGTGCCAGTGGAACGAAGAGCAGGGCGAAACACTGTAAACGCGATCCTTATGAAAAATGATCGGAAAATTCGGATCGGCGTGAATGTGATTTTCATAAAATGTGATTTTCATAATGCACAAAGTTTTCTGCCTTCTCAGGCGTCAGAAGAGGTGTACGGCGTTTTTTCATTCCGCGATTCCTTTCGGCAGGCATCGTCCGGCTCGCAGATCGATCAGAGCAAGATTGTTCTATTCCTCAGCAAGATTTTGTCTTTCTTTGCTTCTGCTGTTACTATATAATGAAAACAGGCAAATGTCAAACAAAAATTAACGGAGGTCTTTGCGATGTATCCTTTTTCCATCGGAGTTATGTTGGACAGTTTTCGTATGAGCGTCCCGGATGCGCTGAAAAAAGCGTCGTCTCTCGGTGCGCAGGGCGTTCAGATCTATGCAACACGGGGAGAAATGGCGCCGGAAAATCTGGTTGGCGCCAAGCGCCGCGAGCTGCTTGACATGGTCAAGTCGAACGGCCTGACGATTTCTGCCCTCTGCGGCGATCTGGGCCGCGGCTTCGGCAATACAGAGCTGAACCCGGGACTGATCGAGAAATCCAAACGCATTCTGGATCTGGCAAAGGAGCTGGAAACCAATATCGTCACGACCCATATCGGCGTTGTGCCGGAAGATCCCTCTCACGAGCGCTACAAGGTCATGCAGGAAGCCTGCTTTGAGCTGAGCCGCTACGCCGATTCCATCGACGCTCATTTTGCGATCGAGACCGGGCCGGAACGTGCCAAAACGCTGAAAAGCTTTCTGGATGCGCTGAATTCCACCGGTGTTGCCGTCAACCTTGACCCGGCGAATCTTGTGATGGTCACAGGGGATGATCCGGTTCAGGCGGTATACACCCTCAGGGATTACATCGTCCATACGCATGCCAAGGACGGCCGCAAGCTGCTCGATAAGGATCCGGAGGTCATCTACGGCCTCAAGGAAGAGCCTGTCACATCCGATGCAGCGTTCATCGAGGTGCCGCTCGGCGAGGGCAGCGTGGATTTCACGAATTATCTCAAGGCGCTCAACGAAATCGGCTACAAAGGCTTCCTCACCATCGAGCGCGAGGTCGGCGAAAATCCGGTTGCCGATATCCAGCGTGCGGTCGAATTCCTCAAGGCAAGAATCTGAACTGCCGAAAAAACTGAAAGACTGCCGCAGGAATGCTGCCGTAAGCGGGAGATTCTGCGGCATTGTCTGACATACAGGAATCATTCATCTGACAAAGGAGTGCATTAAAATGAAAATTTCTGCCAGCACTTACAGCTTTATGGGTGCGATCCGTGACGGACGCATGACTCAGTTCGACTGCATCGCCAAGGCGAAGGAACTGGGCCTGGACGGAATTGAATACACCGATCTTCAGGTTCCGGACGGCGTGACCGAAGAGGATTTTGCCAAACGGCTGCGCGAGGAATCCGAAAAGCTCGGTATTCCGATCGTCAGCCATACCATCGGCGCCGACCTGCTCACCGGCAGCGACGGCGATCTGGACGCTGAAGTGGCGCGCCTCTGCCATAAGGTGGATATCGCTGCCATCCTCGGCGCCGGTCTGATGCGCCACGACGCGACCCGCGGCTTTGCCGAAGGGACCCGCGGCTGGCGCGGCTTTGATCAGGCGCTGCCGCGTCTGGTCGAAGGCATCCGCCGCGTGACGGAATACGCCGCCTCCAAGGGTGTCCGCACCATGTCGGAAAACCACGGTTTCTTTGCACAGGATTCCGACCGTGTTGAAAAAATGGTCAATGCCGTTGCAAACGATAATTACGGCCTGCTGGTCGATATCGGCAACTTTACCTGCGCAGACGAAGATCCGGCGATCGCGGTCGGCCGTGTTGCGCCGTATGCGTTCCATGTCCATGCAAAGGATTTCCACATCAAGAGCGCCATGGAGCCGAACCCCGGTGCAGGCTTCTTCCGTTCCCGCAACGGCACCTATCTGCGCGGCGCGATCATCGGCCAGGGCAACGTGCCGGTGCTGCATTGCCTCACCGCGCTGAAAAAAGCCGGATACGACGGCTATGTTTCCATCGAGTTTGAAGGCTCCGAGGATTGCCTGTACGGTATCGCCACCGGCCGCGACAACCTCAGACGCTACATTGCCATGATCGAAGAATAAGCGCCGGAGCGCTTTTCTCCTCAGGCGGAAAACCAAACCATCAAACGGCGCCTGCTCTGCGGCAGATCATCACGATCTGCGCAGGGCAGGCGCCGTTTCTTTCTTTTCATGCGCAGAATCCGACCGTTTCTGCGCATGAAATCGGATATGCTTAATTTGACTGATTCTGGGATCTGTAATTTTTTCTTTGCGGCAGCGAATATTTTTTCGCCAACGGGGCAGAATAGCGCAGAATGCAGAAAATTTTTAAGAACAGACGAAAGGAAACGGATGTGCAATGGAACTCAGGCAATCGCAGACGACACTGACGGCGATGCTGGAAGGCGAACTGGATCACCATTCCGCAAAAGCGGCGAGGGAACGTATCGACGCCGCGGTGGAAAAGAATCATATCCGGCTGCTGCAGCTGGATTTTTCCGGCGTTTCGTTTATGGATAGCTCCGGCATCGGGCTGATCCTCGGCCGATACCGGCTGATGCAGGCGGCAGGCGGTACCCTGGAGGTGATCCATACACCGCCGCAGCTGGAAAAACTGATGCGGCTGGCGGGGCTTTCGCAGCTGGATGTGATCCGGCAAAGCGCAGAAAACAAAGGAGGAGATCTGCATGACACAGCCGATGAATGAAATGCGACTGACGATCCCGAGCCGTTCGGCCAACGAGGCGTTTGCGCGTGCCTCGGTTGCAGCGTTCATTGCCCAGCTTGACCCGATGGTGGAGGAACTGGCCGACATCAAAACCGCCGTTTCGGAAGCGGTCACCAATTGTATTGTTCATGCATACCGCGAATCCGCCGGACAGATCTACATAACCTGCCGCATTTTTGAGAGCGGCCGCGTGCAGATCCGTATCCGGGACCGCGGCTGCGGCATCGAGAATATTGCGCAGGCGATGGAACCGCTTTATACAACGGCCGGAGGCGAACGGGCGGGGCTTGGTTTTGCGGTGATGCAGAGCTTTACGGACAAGCTGCGTGTGCAGTCTCTGCCCGGAAAAGGAACCACCGTCACCATGGAAAAAACCATCCGCCGCCGCCCATGAGCCGGGAAGAACGCGACCGCTTCATTTCCGAAAACATCGGTCTGGTGCATAGCTGTGCCAACCGTTTTCGCGGCCGCGGGATGGAATATGACGATCTGTTTCAGGCGGGCTGCCTTGGGCTTGTCAAAGCGGCGGATGCGTTTGACAGCACGCGCGGCGTTCGCTTTTCTACGTATGCCGTTCCGGTGATCCTTGGGGAGATCCGCCGCTTATTCCGGGACGGCGGAACGGTTAAAGTCGGCAGAACCCTGAAGGAGCTTTCCCTGAAGGCGACCCGGGAGGCCGAAGCGTTCCGCCGCGAGACACAGCGGGAACCGACGGTTGACGAGCTGGCCGCCCGTCTCGGCGTGGAACCGGCCGAGGCAGCGCAGGCGCTCGGAGCAGCAATTCCGCCGCTTTCGCTGACGCAGAGCGACGACGAAGGCGGCGGACAGATCGATATCAGCGTGGATTCTCACGAAGAAAAAATTGCAGAGCTTCTTTCCCTGCGTCAGGTGGTCTGCGAACTGGAGCCGCGCGATCAGAGGATCGTCGTGATGCGCTTTTTTCAAAGCAAAACGCAGACGCAGACCGCTGCCGCGCTCGGCATGACCCAGGTGCAGGTGTCGCGCCGGGAAAAAGCGATCCTCAGCGCCATGCGGAGCAAACTGACCGGATAGAGGAGAGAACGGTTTATTTCTCTTCGGCAGCTTCTTCCAGCACAGAGGTGCAATGCGGGCAGCGAGTGGCGTCGAGCGCAATTTCGCTCTTGCAGAACGGGCAGATCTTGGTGGTGGGCGCTTTCGGCGCTTCCGGTTTTTTGCCGATGGAGAGAAGCTTGTTCAGGCCGCGCAGAAGCAGGAAGATCACCAGCGCCATCAGGAGGAAGTTGATCACGGCGGTCAGGAAGGAACCGTACTTGACTTCTACGCCGCCGACCGTCCAGACCCAGCCGGAAAAGTCTTCCTTTGCGATCAGGCCGAGCAGCGGGGAGATGACATCTCCGACCAGCGAGCTGACGATGGCCTGAAACGCACCGCCGATGATCACGCCGACTGCCAGGTCGATCACGTTGCCGCGCAGCGCGAACTTTTTGAATTCAGACAGAAATTTTTTCATGGGAAGCACTCCTTTTCTTTTTTTCACCGCCCGCAAGGGCGGTAATTTCATTTTTCAGGGTTCTGCGGTTCCGGTGAAGGGATTCCTTCCAGCTCAAACGGAGGAATAAAGTCCTGTTTTGCGGCGGAACGCTCCTGCACAAAGCCGTCCAGACCGAGCGCAAACAGCCGATCCAGCACCTTGTCGTATTCGCGCTGCGTAATCCTGCGGTTGATCTCGGGATATTCCGCCGCCCGGCCGCAGGGAAGATACTGCGCCATCAGGCTTACGGGAACGCCGGGCAGCGCGGATGCCAGCCATTCCAGTGCGGCGATGGAATTGCGCGTATTTCCCGGCAGGATCAGATGCCGCACGATCATGCCCTTCTGCAGCATGAAGCGTTCATTATAAACGCATTCCGGCTGCTGGCGGTGCATTTCCAGCAGGGCGGCCTTTGCCGTTTCAGGATAATCGGGCGCCGCGGAATACCGTTCGGCAGGCCCGGAAAGCGCATACTTGAAATCCGGCAGGTAGATATCCACAAAGCCCTCCAGAGCGCGGAGGGTCTCTGTTGATTCGTAACCGCCGCAGTTGTAAACCACAGGAACCGGAGGGCGGTAAAGCTTCAGCGCCTCCAGCACAGCCGGAACGAAATGTGTCGCCGTTACCAGATTGATATTTTCTGCACCCTGCTCCACCAGACTGCGGAAAATATCGCTCAGCCCGGCGGCGGAAACGCGCCTGCCGAAGTTTTTCCGGCTGATGGAATCATTCTGACAGAAAACGCAGTGAAGATTGCATCCGGAAAAGAATACGGTTCCGGAACCGCGTTCTCCGCTGATGCACGGTTCTTCCCAAAAGTGCAGGGCAGCCCGTGCGGCTACGGCTGTGCTGCCCATTCCGCAGACGCCGTTTCCGGAATCTTCGGTGCGTTGGGCGGCGCAGTGCCGCGGACAAAGGTTACAGCTTCGGATCATGTTTCAGCAGCCCGCCCTTCCGTCATACCGGTCCGGCAGAGGAAACAGAAATATTCGCCTGCTGCTCTGCCTGCATCGTCTCAGGAGGCTGTTCCGGGGTGATCCGCCGGCGGACACGAACGCCGTCAAATCTCTGCTGAAACTGCGCAAAAGCTTTCAGATTCATGCGGCACGCTTCGCAGCGGAACTTTGCCCAGAACTGCTTGCCGCGCAGCGCCCACGGTTCCAGCACCTTCAGCTTCCCGCCGCATTTCGGGCAGCGGAAATTCAGCTTGCTCCGGTCGACGAGCGGATGGGAAAGATCGGTCAGATATTTGTTTTTGAAAGCAAGACGGCGGTAGAACTCCTCGTCCGTCTGCATCAGAAAGGGCTTCAGCGCTTCCGGATCATAAACCGCGCGGAAGCATTCGGCGGAAAGAATGCTGTCGTCGATCGCACGATGCAGCGACATGGCGCTGGCGTCGATGGAAAGTGCTTCTGCCGCCGCCGAAAGCCCCATCTGCTGGGAGGGGTCTCCGCCGATGCGCTGCTGGCAGTAGGCCTGCAGATTGATGTAGCCGCCGCGGAGCGGAAGTGTGTTTTTTCCGGTAAAAAACCGGTAGTTGTGGATCAGCTCGCGGATGTCGCAGGTGCCCCACGTCATCAGGACGCTGTCACCCAAAAAATCGGTGAAACGGTGAAAGGCATCCGGAAACGGCAGGCCGTCCTGCAGATCCTCATTGCGGATATTTGTCAGCTGCATCACAAGCTCCGTCAGCTTTTTTCCTTCGCTGGGCTGAACAAATGTGGAAAAGGTGTCGGTCAGCTGCAAATTTTCGTCCAGCCTGACCGCGCCGAACTGAATGATTTCATTGAAATATCCTGCCAGGCGCGGGCTGAACACGCTGTTCCATTCCAGATCCAGGATCGTATAATTCATATTGAGGACTCCGTCATTCAATTTTCATCCGGTACCACTATTGTATTGCCGGATGGTCTGCGGGGTGCGCTGCCCTGCCGGGGCAGCAGAACAAAAAAACCGCTGTTTGATTGCGTAGGAGGCAGAAAACGCCCGCTGCCCAATAAAAACGGCGGCCTTTCGGTTCGGGATTTATTTGTTTTTGCTGGCCAACTTCATGCGCTGTTCCTTGGAGAGCACCATTTTGCGCAGCCGGAACGTTTTCGGCGTCACTTCCACCAGTTCGTCGTCGGCAATGAATTCCAGTGCCTGCTCCAGACTCATATTCGTCGGCGGCGTCAGCTTCAGCGCTTCGTCGGAGCCTGCCGCGCGCATATTGGTGATGTGCTTCTTTTTGCACACGTTGACGGCAATATCCTCCGATTTCGGGCTGGCGCCGACCACCATGCCTTCATAAACGGGAACGGCAGGCCCGACAAACAGCCGGCCGCGCTCCTGCGCGTTGAACAGGCCATAACTGGTGGTTTCGCCCGTTTCAAAGCAGACGAGCGAGCCCTGCGCACGGCCGGGAATATCGCCCTTGTACGGTTCATAGGAATCGAACACATGGTTCATGATGCCGTTTCCGTTGGTATCGGTCAGAAACTCGGTTCGGTAGCCCATCAGCCCACGCGCCGGGATCCGGAATTCCAGATGGGTGACGCCGGTGTTGCGCGTGCCCATATTGACGATCTCGGCCTTCCGGCTGCCCAGTTTTTCCATGACGGCGCCGACGTAATTTTCCGGCACCTCGATCATCAGCAGCTCGATCGGTTCGCAGAGCTTTCCGTCGATCTCCTTCATGATGACCTTCGGGCGGGAAACCTGAAATTCAAAGTTTTCGCGGCGCATCGTTTCGATCAGGATCGAAAGATGCAGCTCGCCGCGGCCGGATACCTTGAACGTATCGGCAGAATCCGTTTCCTCCACGCGCATGGCAACATTCGTCTGAACCTCTTTGAACAGACGGTCGCGGATGTTCCGCGAGGTGACGTATTTTCCGTCGCGGCCGGCAAAGGGAGAATTATTGACCATAAACATCATGGAAACGGTCGGCTCGTCGATCTTGACGAACGGCAGCGCTTCCACGCAATCGGGAGAACAGACCGTTTCGCCGATGTTCAGATCGCCGATGCCGGCGACGGCAATCAGGTCGCCGAGCTTTGCGCTCTGCACCTCTACGCGGCGCAGGCCTTCAAACTGATACAGGCGCGTGACCTTCACATTCTGCGTGGTGCCGTCGCGGTGGCAGAGCACGGCGCTGTCGCCGTAATGCACCTCTCCGCGTTCCACGCGGCCGATGCCGATCTTGCCGACGTATTCATCCGCATCAATATTGGAAAACAGGATCTGCATCGGGCCGTTCATGTCGCCCTGCGGCGCGGGAACGTCGTTGACGATCGCTTCGAACAGCGGCTTCATATCGGTGCCGGGAACATTCAGGTCGGCGGTTGCGTAGCCGTCGCGGCCGGAAGCATAGACCACCGGGAAATCGAGCTGGTCTTCATCGGCGCCCAGCTCGATAAACAGATCGATCACTTCGTCGACGACTTCGGCGGGTCTGGCGCCGGGGCGGTCGATCTTGTTGACGACGACGACCGGCTTTTTGCCAAGGCCAAGCGCTTTTTTCAGCACGAAACGCGTCTGCGGCATACAGCCTTCAAATGCATCCACCAGCAGCAGAACGCCGTCCACCATCATCAGAATACGCTCCACTTCGCCGCCGAAATCGGCGTGACCGGGCGTGTCCACAATATTGATCTTGGTACCATTGTACATAACGGCGGTGTTTTTTGCAAGGATCGTGATGCCGCGTTCCCGTTCGATATCGTTGGAATCCATCACGCGTTCCGCTACCGCCTCGTTTGCGCGGAAAATGCCGCTCTGCCGGAGCAGCTGATCTACCAGCGTGGTTTTGCCGTGGTCAACATGCGCGATCAGGGCAACGTTCCGCAAATCTGTTCTTTTGTCCATTGATACATCCATTCCCTTTCTGTTGAGCGGGGGTCTGCCCGGGTTTCGGTTCCAGCAGGAGCAGGGCTTCTGCCGGAGCGGTGAGCTGCCGCAAAACACTGCGCCGGACAGGATCGGTGAAAACTGTGTCCCTCCACACATTCAGGCTTACTGTAATTCCAAAAAATCAGTATACCACAAATCTCAACGGAAAAAAATATTTTTTGCGTGTTTCACGCAAGAAGTTTCGAAAAAACCGTTTTATTTTTTTATGGACTCCGCATAAAAACAGGCGAGTATTTTGTGCGGGAGCTTCAAATTTGTCCGGAAAAGCGTCCCGTTTTGCGGATCCTCTATTTTATTGCCCGCTCCAGACCGCGACCATCGTGCGCAGCATGGGCAGTTCGGCGAGCATGACGGCAGCGGCAAGCGCGGCCAGCGGCTGTGTCCGTGTACGGATCTCCAGCATGGCGGCATCGCGTCCCTGCGGGGTGCGGCAACGGGAACAGCGAAGAACCGTCTCGCCGTTGCTGTTCAATTCATATTCGCCGGTGCGCGGGTCGCCGGACACACGCCAGTGGCCTTCTCTCGTCCGGAGGGACGCCACGGTACCGTCCGTCCTGCGGCGGATCCGCACCACGGTGGAGCCGCTGCGCTGTGCACTGCAGCGCCAGCCGGTGGGCGTCGGCGTGCGGTGAAATTCCAGAATCTCTGCGCCCTGCCGGTTCAGCAGCGCCATCTGGGGCAATACGGCGGAAAGCAGGCCGGGCGATTCTTCCACAGAAAAGCGGCAGTCGCCCAGATGGTCAAAAATCAGGAATTTTGTTTTGCTGCCCGCCGAGCAGCGCGCCAGATAGCAGATCATGAGAGAATGCCCCCTTTCAAAAAAACATGGGAAAATTCTGCTGTGCCGCCGTTACCGGTGCGGCCGGTCATCTGAGAAGATTAGCCGTGGTTTCAGTTTTTCCGGAGCACCCGGATCACAAAATCGATCTCGGTATCCAGTTCCGGCAGCGCCAGCAGCCGCTGCTTTGCGTCTTCCTCACAGCGGCAGAAATACGGCGTCATGCGGAACAGGTTGGCCAGCTCCGGCTGCGAAAGCCGGATCCGATCCCGGATACGGACGGTGTCGTGCAGCGTAAAAGCGCCGCAGTCAAAGCCCTGTTCGTCATTTTCATACGGCTCGCGATAGAGCACGTTTTTCATGGCGAACAGATGCCGCGCCCCGGGGATGACGCCGAGCAGCACGCCGCCGGGCTTCAGCACGCGGGCAAGCTCGCTGCCGCAGAACGGCGCAAAGCACAGAACCGCAAGATCAAAGCGTTCGGCTGCGGCGGGAATGTGAAATACGCTGGCAACGGCGTATTCCGTCGGGTCGCTGCGCGAGCACGCCATTTTTACGCCCTGGCGGGAAATATCGAACGCGGCCAACCTTGCGCCGGGCTTCTGCTCCCACAGAGTCTGCGCCAGCAAACGGGTGTAATAGCCTTCGCCGCAGCAGCAGTCGAGCGCGGCGGGCGCAGCGCCGCAGTATTGTCCGGCGGCCGTGCAGAGCGCATCCGCCAGCGGACGGTAATGCCCGGTCTGCAGAAAAGCGCGTCTGGCGCGCAGGCTTTCCGGGTCGTCTCCCGGTTCGGCGCTGTGCTTCCGGTTGGCGGGCAGAAGGTTGACATACCCCTTTGCCGCGCGGTCAAAGCGGTGGCCGTTTGCGCAGCAGTATTCCTGCTTGTCTGCGGCAAGCGCTTCTCCGCAGACCGGGCAGCAGAACAGAGAATTCATGGGTGTTCTCCTTTCAGCAGTGCTTCGCAGGCAAGCTGGCGCTGCTTTTTCGGGATCTTCTGCAGCGCCAGCCGGTAGGAATGCAGGATCATGCTTTTCAGCTCGCTGTCCGGGATTGTGCCGTCGACGAAAACGGAATTCCAGTGCGTTTTATTGCAGTGGTATCCGGGGCGCACGGCGGGATAGACCGAACGGAGGAACTGGGCTTCATCCGGATCACACTTCATCACAAGGTGAAGCGGGGAGGCGTCTTCATAGATCTCGCAGAATTCCCGCATCCCCAGAACTTTGATGACTGCCGGCCGTTCGCCGTAAGGATAGGTCAGCGCGCTTTCCGGCAGCGACAGACAAAAGCGCATCACGTCTTCCCGTGTCATGGCAGATTCCTTTCTTTTCTAAAAAGCGTTTTATACGATCTGGAACAGGTAAAATTTCAGATAATCCGTCTCCGGAACGTTCCAGAGGATCGGATGGTCGGGCGCCTGCTGCCGCGCTTCGATCTGGCGCAGGGATACGCCCGCGTCGGCAGCGGCGCTGTGCAGCATGTTCCGGAACAGCTCGTCGGCGGCAAAATGAGAGCAGGAGCATGTGGCAAGATATCCGCCGCGCGGCAGCAGCTTCATGGCGCGCAGATTGATCTCCTTGTAGCCGCGCATGGCGCTGTCAACGGTGCGGCGGCTTTTGGTGAACGCGGGCGGGTCAAGAATAATAAAATCATAGGGATGTCCCTGTTTTTCCAGCGACGGCAGAAGATCGAACACATTGGCGGTTTCAAAGCTCATGCGGCGTTCCAGCCCGTTCAGTTCGGCGTTTTTCCGCGCCATGGCAACGGCGTCTGCCGAAATATCCACGGCATGAACGTGTTCGGCTCCGCCGTGCGCTGCGTTGAGCGCAAAGGAACCGGTGTGGGTAAAGCAGTCGAGCACCTTCCGGCCGCGCGCCAGTTTGGCGACGGCCTGGCGGTTGTATTTCTGATCCAGAAAAAAGCCGGTCTTCTGTCCGTTTTCAAAATCCACTGCGTAGCGGATATTATTTTCGGTGATCACGGTAACCGTGGAGGAGGGCGGCGTTTCTCCTGCAAGCGGGAAAAAGCCCTTGTTTTCCGCAAGCCCCTCGTGCGCCCGGATCGCGACGTCGTTGCGTTCATAGACGGCGCGGATGTTCTGTCCGTCCTCGCGCAGAATTCTGACCAGCAGCGGAAAAAGCAGTTCCTTGCGCTGTTCAATGCCGAGCGAAAGCGTCTGCGTTACCAGGATCTCGCCGAACCGGTCGACCGTCAGCCCGGGGAACTGATCTGCCTCGCCGAAGATCAGGCGGCAGCATTCCGTGTCGCGCCCCATAACGGTCTTCCGGTATTCCCATGCCCAGCGGAGCCTGCGTTCCCAGAAGGCTTCATCGAACCGGTCGTTTGCGCTTCGGCTGATGAGCCGGACACGGATCTTGGAATGATGATTATAGAATCCCGTGCCGAGGTATTTTCCGTTCCGGCCGAAAACATCCACCAGCGCGCCGTCGGTGCAGCCGGCGGTGTCTTCACCGGAAATTTCGCTGTCATAAATCCACGGGTGCCCGCCCGCAACGGAATTTTCTGCCTTTTTGCTGACGGTGAGAGCCGCATATTCACGTTTCTGTTTCATAAATTTCAGTTTCCTCCAGTCGGATCATCCCGGCGCTGCTCTGTCGGAGCGAAGCAAAAGAAAACGCCCGTCCGGCGCAGCGGCCACGAGCGTTTTTTTGCGGGAAAATCCCGCAACCGTTTCTTTTATTTTAATCGATTAGGGCAGGGATGTCAATACAAAACGGATCAGCCTGGCGGGAGCAGCGAAGGCGAATCGTCAGGGAGAAAAGCGCTTCCGTCAGTCTGATCAAAAACATACCAGGCGTCCAGCTTCCGGCCAGCAAGCAGACTTTTTTCAACAGGGACCACGCACAGACGGCAGCAGGTGTCCGGGCTGCTGCTCTGCGGCTCGTCATAGCGGAGGGCGATCCCGAAAGTGCCGCCGATCACCTCGGTGTGCAGAACCCGGCTGTCGGAACCCCCTTCGCCCGGCAGCCAAACCAGCGCGAGAGAGCAATCGACGAAAAATGCGCTGTCATACTGTGCGGCAGCCTCCGAAAAGGACGGAGCGCCGCCGATCCCCTGAGAAAGAAAAAGCAGGCTGTCGTTCTCCCGGATAAAGCTTTGCAGCTCCGAAACGGTTTCCAAACGGAAGACGGGCAGGTGCATCACGCTGCTGATCACCATCGTTTCGGGATTTTCGATCCGGTCTGACAGTAGCGTAAATCCGGCGTCCGTCCGGCGGATCGGAATAAATTGCCCTTCGGGCAGATCCTGTGTGCCGGGCAGCATAAAGCAGAACCAGAGGCTGCCGTTTGCGGTTTCAAACCGGTAGCGGCCCGGTCGGGAAAGATCAAAATCAGAACAATCGTAGGAAACAACGGCCGTTTCTCCGGCCGGCAGCAGGCGGGCGATCGATTCGATTATCCGCGACGGGTTGGTGCAGCAGTCCACCGGAATTCCGTTTTCGTAACGGTAGATCTGAAAATCAAGCCCGAACCAGGTTTCGGCGGTGGAAAAGTTGCTCCAGCGAACGTTCAGAACCGGTTTTCCGTTCCGGATCTCGGCGGATTCCAGCGTGACGGATATCCCGCCGATGCTGCTTCCGGTTTCGGTTAAGGCGGGCCGCGTAAAACCGAAACAAACGGAGGGGCTGCTTTTCGGATTTGTCAGGAAACATACCGCAACTGCAGCACTTGCAATCATCGCTGCAGCAATCATCCAAAAGGCGGGTTTCTTATAATTCAGAACCGACTTCACTCTGTCTTTAACACCTACCTCACCAAAAGCAAGAGGACAGGCGGCAATCATACGGCGATTGACACTGCAGGTAAGCAGCGCCTGCGAATAGTCCGCTTTCTGCTCGGTGTTCAATTCTTTAATCACCTTTTCATCACAGGCAAGCTCAATATCCCGACAGAGCAGCGCATATCCGAGCCACACCAAAGGATTGAACCAATGAAGTGTCAGGATCAGAAAACCCAACGGTTTCCACCAATGGTCTTTGCGGCAGATATGTGCCTGCTCGTGAGCGATCACGTGTTCCATATCCTGCTCATGCATCCTGAACGGCAGATAAATCTTAGGCTTGATAATGCCAAGCACAAAGGGAGAAACGATATTTTCACTCTGAAAGATATTGTCCCGAAGCATTATTGCCGTGCAGATCTTTTTCTTTACCCGCACATAGCTAACCGAAGTATATATTAAAAGTGCAGTAATACCCACAACCCACAGCCCTGCTAAGTAAGGCATAATGAATTGAAAGATATTAAGGTCTTTTTCCGGTTGAAGCGTTATCGTTGCTTCACCGATAATGGGGTTAATCACATTATTAATAATCGGTACACCGGAATCTATTGCAGGTGGATTTAAAGCAACTTCAGGATTTATCGTTTGTGAACTTGGAATCAAACTTAATGCACTCTCAACAGAGATTGGACAAATTAGCCTGATCGCCACAATTCCCCATAGAAGCACAGCGATCCATTTTGGCGCTTTCTTGAGCAATAACCTCAGAAGCAATACTGCAAGCACGATCCAACTTGCCGATATGCTCATATTCACAATGTTTAAGAAAAATTCGGTCATTCTGATTCTCCTTTCCTGAAGCGGTCTATCATTTTTTGAA
>JAQXJH010000144.1 GCA_029008595.1 Bacillota bacterium | reverse complement strand
ACGGAGGGCGTGGATTAAATAGCTTTCAGCCCGGCTGCGACACGAAACGCATTGATTTCCGGACTGTGTCCGCAAAAGGCTTTTTCGCTGCTTCAATGTCTTTGCCGTTCTCCTCCATGATCAGATCGATAACTTCTTTCGTAAGCGCCTGATCTCCGATCTTGAGGTTCTGCAAAAATTCTCGTTTCATTTTGTTTCCTTCCCTCGCTATGCTTTGGTTACGGGGGTCGCGTCCCCTGCGATGGCCTGTTTTACGCCTGTACCTCGGCAAAAATGGTATGAAAAAAGCGCCATAGCTTTCGCCATGACGCCGATTCAATTGTGTTGTGCCCGAAAGTAGACATGAAAAAAACGTTAACAGATAGCTCTAGGTTTAAATGTTAAGCAATATAAAGCTCATCGCCTTTTTGCAAATTACATGGAGTTAATAGTACATCTGTACTTTTTGATATATCTGAAGGATTGTCGTGTCTGGGCATCCCTACGGAAACAACCTTAAATAAATTTCCATGTTCATTCATAAGCTCACTTCCATTTTTTATCCCAACGCCATTTCCTTCTAAGGTTACAGAAATCATTTTACCTACTTTGAACACGTAGATTACTTTAAACACGCTCAATCGCCTCCTTTATCAAGATATGCTTTTAGATCATTTTCATACGCAGCTAAAGCAATTTTAGTTTGCTCGATCTCAGGCGCTGTTAGCGAATAAGCCTTGCTATATTTCAACAGTTTTTTCTGAGCTGCAATTTCGCATTGTAATCTGCACAGATATGATCCATCATTTTCTCCGGTTCTGTATTGTGTGGCGTGAATCAATTCTTCAAAAACACTTGCCCTTCCCGGATGTCTTTTAAACAAAATTGTTTTCGCATTATAAGTAATAGCCTCGGCATGCTTGCTTTCAAGATAACGATCTGTTTCCTCACCATACTGAAAAACGCCTCCGTTCGTCTTAAAACGCTTTTCAATCTTTTGAAACTGCTTTTTAGGCATTGGTTCAATCTTACCAACTTGACGTTTTCGGTACATAGGTTCATTTTCTGTTTGTATTATATCATTTTTATTCTGATATTTCAATTCCCAATTAACAGAACCTATAAACTTTTTTCGAACAGTCCGTATTTGTTCCGATTGCTTCTTTCCGAATCCTGCTACCTGCGCGCGGTCCCGCTGCAACGGCAGATCAGCAGCTTTGGAAAACCTTTTGTATTCATCGTTCAGACGTCTGAGCCGGATCTGATCCATTTGCAATTTATCGGCGTCGCAGGTCGCCTCATCGACCAGGATACGATTTTTTTGCTTGCGGATCGTGCGCTCGATCTTACGCTGCATTTGCGTAGCTTCGTATGTAGAGTAATGCCGCCCCTGATAATCAATACCCTTGGCGTTTTCCTCGCGCATCTGATCCAGTTCTTCATCGGTATACTGCGGCTCGCTGACGCCGATCACGATCGGGAATGCAGCGTGTCCGCAATTCAGCGTGCCGATGCGGCGCACCAAACTGTTGTTCAGTTGCTGGTATGCCGCATCGGTGTACTGTCTGCCCTGTATTAGCTCATGGTCTGGCGCGGACGCTGCATGCGCGCTGATCTCCCATCCGTTTGCACCCATATCGTCGTGATTCTGCTCGGAAATTTTTTCATTCATTGATCCGAGGCCGCTCATGATATTGCGGCGCACGGCAGCTTCCGCAGAGGTATGCGTACCGGAATCGTAATCGATCACACGTACACCTTTGTCTGCAAGATTCTTCGTTGCCTGCCGGACGGCGGTGTTGTAATCCGTCGCGCCGAAAGCCACCTGATTAAACGCAAAATCGCAGCATTTACGGTACGCATCAGTTAGTTCGGATGCGTGCCCATACTAACGATGCATCTGCATCCGTAAGATCTCGATCAAAAACATTTAAGCGTTCACGCACTTCCTGCTCAAATTCAGGATGGCAAAAAGTCAGTTTCATGGTACATCACCCATCCTTTCTTTTCAAGAACTCAATGTGCTTGCCCTCGTTGCGAGGCAGAACAGAGTATTCCAAAGGATTATATATTTTGTCAGAGAGTTGGATTTCGATTTCATAATATTCTGTAGCCGCCATGTACAGGTGTCCATCCGGGAAGTCAAGGCGTACTGCGGAAAGATTGCTTTGATCGTATATCCATGTTGTTTTCTTAGGTCTCTGCAGCGGGTACTGTCGGGTATATTCGGAAAGTAACGCTTTGGTGCAGGGGCAAATGCCAAACTGGTGTCTGTCGGCGGTTCCGGGACGGAGATAGAGAAGATAGACTGCATCACCGCAGAAGAGAGCAATCGCATCTTCACTATATTCCGTGACGGTATTGGCGAAAGTACGTCCGTTTATGGCGCAGAGACATTCGATGTGCAGTTGATCGACATCTACCTTTTTACTGTCAGCCCGGATGTCAAAGGTACCAACTCGTTTTCTGTCACCAATATCACGGCTTGCAAAAAACAGGCGTTTACCATTGCTGAACCCAAAATAGCAGATAGTGGTGCCAATGTACTGCACCTCTTGCAGCGTGGCACCAATAAGCGAGGAAAATACTGTGGTAACATCTGAAAGGGAGTCCTTTTTGTCATCAGCGTACACAGGGTTCATGACAAAGTCAGTATAGCAGCTGATAACCAGTGGCTTATCACCAAACCACATGATGAGCGGTTCGGAATAAACAGAAATAGCACCCTCGTCATACAGAGCAGATTTGCCGCCAACATTGATGGCAGAAACGGAAGTAAGGGGTTTTCCGATACAAGCAAAGTAATTATCGATGGAATTATAGTCCTTGCCTGCAATGTTGGCTTCTGCTATTGCGCAGTAGGCTTCGAGGGTATTGGCAAATGCGAAATCCTTATCTGCCATCCATGCACCGGCAAGTTTCCAGCTGATACTCCCCAGCAGTCCCGCTGGTTTGTCATTAGGGTCATCATCCCTTGTTCTGTAATTAACAGGGGCACCGGCATTCATAAGCACCTTGGCGGCATCCAAAATGTACTGATCATACGATGACCAACAAAGAGCATGAAGCGCCAAACCACCATTTAAGCCGTTATTTGCGGATACATCATAACCGCAGGAGAGAAAGTGACGAACAATATCAGCCAGAATGACACCACGCTTATAAAAGTCTCCATCCATAATAAACTCTGACAGGATTGTCTCTTCATAATGCTCGTCATAGGCATTGATATCCTCTAAGCCCTTCAGAACAGAATCGAAGGCATCCCAATCTATAGGTGTTTGGTCTGTAATTGCTGAAAGTTTGCTGACGGAGTCGCTTATGACATTACTCATCGTGTTCACCTCATATCCTGCATGATAAATGCTTTTCTTGGTTTACAATAGCATTCTATCACGTTAGGCGTCCCATAAAACGGACTTTATTACAGTATATCATAACATTGTGAACCTTTCTGCCGCGACTATTTCGGTTACCGTAAAGCCTTTTACTATATTGAAACTATTCCAAAGTGACGATATGCCGAAAAGCCTTGTATCACAGCCGCTTTGGCCAAAAGAAAAAGCACGATAGTTTCAGATACCTTCGTATCAAAACTATCGTGCTTATTTGGTCCGAGTGACAAGACTTGAACTTGCGGCCTCTTGACCCCCAGTCAAGCGCGCTACCAGCTGCGCCACACCCGGAAATCCGTGAGTGTTATTATATCGCACCCCCCGGAAAAAGTCAAGCATAAAATAAAGGATCCCGAAAAATAGCAGGGAATGCCCCGGAAACGGGAAAAGAGATTGTTTCGCAGAAAGAAATATGCTATAATTCGTTCACAGAGATCATCCGCAGCGACGGAACAGCATATCCATTCAATATTCTGCAGGAGGAATCGTCAAATGAGAGTGATTATTGCAAAAGATTACGAAGAAATGAGCCGCAAGGCGGCGAACCTGATCGCCGCGCAGATCACGCTGAAGCCGAAGAGCGTGCTCGGCCTTGCAACAGGCTCCACTCCGCTGGGTACATACCGGGAGCTGATCGAACGCTGCAATGCGGGGGATATCAGTTTTGCGGAAGTCACAACGGTGAATCTGGACGAATATCGCGGCCTTCCGCGTGATAATGACCAGAGCTATTATTATTTTATGCATAAGAATCTTTTTTCTCAGGTCGATATCGATGCGGCGCGCACGCATATTCCGGACGGTATGGAAGCGGACAGCGAAGCTGCCTGCCGCAGCTATGACGAGATCGTCAATTCGGTGGGCGGTGTCGATCTGCAGCTGCTCGGTCTGGGGCATAACGGCCATATCGGCTTCAATGAACCGGCAGATGCTTTCACGAAGGGAACGAACTGTGTCGATCTGACCGACAGCACCATCAAAGCCAATGCGCGCTTTTTCGCGTCGGAAAAAGACGTTCCCACGCAGGCCTATACGATGGGGATCGGAACGATCATGGCCGCCCGCAGCGTTCTGCTGATCGCCAACGGCGAAGCCAAGGCGGAGATCGTCAAAAAAGCTTTCTTCGGGGAGATCACTCCGCGCGTTCCCGCATCGATCCTGCAGCTGCATCCCGATTTCACGCTGGTGATCGACCAGGCGGCAGCCTCCCTGCTGTAAGCTGTCGGCCGATCTTTCGGAACGCTGCGGCGGGTGCCGCCGTTTTGCAGCAGGAAGAGTAAAAGAAAAGGACAGAAGACGCGCCGCGCATGCAGCTGTGCTTTCTGTCCTTTTTTGTCCGTATGAAAACCGGGGAGCAGCCGGGGCTACCTGCCGTCCGTATAAGTATGGCTGCAAACTTCGTGAATCTTTTCCCGCAGCTTCAGATAGTCCTCAAAGGCCTCCGGCTTCTGGTTCGGGTTGCGCAGCAGGGCGGCGGGGTGGAGCGTTGCCATCCAGAGTACGCCGTCGCGTTCAAAAAAGATCCCGTGTTCCCGGGTGATTTTGATATCCGGCTTGATGTACCGGGCGGCTGAGATCCGGCCGAGGCAGACGATGATCTTCGGACGGATCAGCGCGATCTGTTCCTGCAGCCATTCCGCGCAAAGCTCCTGTTCTTCCGGCCGCGGATCGCGGTTCTGCGGCGGACGGCATTTTACCGTGTTGGCAATGTAGATGTTGCGGTGCCGGTCCAGATCCACGGCGGCCAGCATTTTGTCCAGCAGCTTGCCTGCCCGGCCGACGAACGGTTCGCCCTGCAGGTCTTCGTTTTCGCCGGGGCCTTCGCCGATGAAAAGCACCTCGGCGTTCCTGTTTCCAACGCCGAATACCACATGATGGCGCGTTTTGCACAATTCGCATTTTTCGCAGGAGCGGCACTGCTGCTCCAGTTCGTCCCAGTTCTTGTACTGCATGTTTTCTTTCCTTTCTTTCGCCGGCGTGTCGGGAGAACGCCCCGTATTACCGGCGGCCCATACTTTTATGATATCAAAAAACTCTTCGCGGCGCAATAGTCGGGCGGGGGAGGAGCCGCTGTACGAAAATCGTTCCGGGCTTTGGATGCAATTTTCCGGTAAAACGCTGAAAAATGCGAAAAAGGTTGAAAAAAGCGAAAGTTCGCAGTATTATGTTAAAAACAAATTTTTTGGAGATGATTGTTGTGAGCAAGGTTCTTGTTGAAACTTCTGCCCGTCATGTTCACGTTACAGCTGCCGATCTGGCAACGCTTTTCGGTGCAGACGCCGTGTTGACAAAGAAGAAGGATCTTTCCCAGCCCGGTCAGTTCGCTTCCATGGAGCGCGTTGATATCGTCGGCCCCAAGGGCGAGATGAAGGGCGTTTCCATCCTCGGCCCGGTTCGCCCGGCCTCTCAGGTCGAGATCGCGCTGACGGATGCCCGCAAGCTCGGCATCGCCGCGCCGATCCGTGAATCCGGAGATATCGCCGGAACCCCCGGCTGCAAGCTCGTCGGCCCCAAAGGCGAGGTTGAGCTGAAGGAAGGCGTCATCGCGGCAAAGCGCCACATCCACTTCACTCCGGCAGAAGCTGCAGAAGCCGGCGTGGAAGACAAACAGGTCGTTTCCGTGAAAGTTGATACCGACGGACGCAGCCTGATCTTCGGTGATGTGGTTGTCCGCGTTAGCGAAAAGTTTTCCGCTGCCATGCACATCGATACCGACGAATCCAACGCAGCGGGCATTTCCGGCACCGTTTACGGTGAGATCCTGAAATAATCCCTGCCTGTTCAAAACCCGCATCGGAACGATCTGTTCTTTCCGCGCGGGTTTTTTTGCTGCCGTGACGCCGTCCGTTACCCAGACCGGATCATGCCGCGATCTGTTTGCTTCCGGCGCGATTCGGCGGCATTTCGGCAGGAGGCGGGGCCATCTGCTGAATGCGGCGTCAGGCACGTTTGTTCACGAGAAAGGATTCAATCATGAAAACAATCATTCGGCTGTTGAAAATGGCAAAAAAATATTACTGGACGCTCGCGGCGACCGTTCTGGCGCTGCTTGGTGCGGCGGTTCTCAATCTGACGACGCCGTTTCTGGTTCAGCGGCTGACCGGCAGCCTTTCGGACGGCAGCGCGACTGCGCAGGTGATTCTCACGTTTGCGGGAATTCTGCTGCTGGCCTATCTGCTCCGCGCGGTGTGCCGCTTTTTTGCCATGTGGCTGGCGCATGTTGCGGCCTGGAACATTGTCGGTGAAATGACGCTCAGGGTCTACGATAAACTGCAGACGCTTTCCCTTGCGTGGTACAGCGATAAGGAAACCGGCCAGATCATGAGCCGTGTGCTGAACGATACCCGGAATCTGGAAGTGCTTTTTGCGCACGCCCTGCCGGATATGTTTTCCAATGTGGTCATTATTCTGCTCGTCGGCGTGATGATCTTTCTCATCAATCCGCTGCTGGCGTTTTTTACGCTGCTCTCTCTGCCGCTGGTAATTGCGGTGAGCAGTCTTTATTCCAAAAAAGTCGCGCCGCTGTTCCGGATCAATCAAAGGGTGCTCGGGGAACTGAACGGCGACCTGCAGGATGTTGTTTCCGGCATGAAAGAGGTGCAGGCCTTTGCGCGCGAAAAACAGGAGCATACGCGGATGAAGGATTTCTGCCGTCACTACAGTGACGTCAACATCCACGCCAACTTTGCCAACGCGATCTACAATCCGCTGGTGGAGTTTCTGATCGGGCTGGGAACCGTGCTGGTGATGGGGCTGGGCGGCCTGATCGCGGCCGGAGCCGTTTTTCAGGGCAGCCCGCTGACGCCGGCGGAGCTAGTCGGTTTCTTTCTTTATCTCTCCCTGTTTTACACGCCGCTGACGACTCTTGCGCGCTGTGCGGAGGATATCCAGACCTCGCTGGCCGGCGCCGAGCGGGTGTTCGAGATCCTGGACGCACAGCCGGATGTCCGGGAGGATGACGGCGCGCAGGAATTGACGGCGTGCCGCGGACAGATCGAATTTGATCATGTATCGTTCAGCTATCGGAACGGCGAAACCGTTCTGAACGATATTTCCTTTACCGTCCGCCCGGGTGAGATGATCGCCTTTGTAGGCGCCACGGGGGCGGGCAAGACGACGATCGTTTCATTGCTGGAACGCTTTTATGATCCGACATCGGGCCGGATCCTGTACGACGGGCAGGATATCCGCCATGTCACTCTGGACAGCCTGCGCAAAAACCTTGCCATCGTCCTGCAGGATGTTTTTCTATTTAACGGTACGGTGTACGATAATATTGCTTACGGCGCCGATTCCCCGACGGAAGAGCAGGTGTACGAGGCGGCCGAAATTGCACATGCGGATGAATTTATCCGGAAGATGCCGGACGGGTATCAGACGGCGATCGGAGAGCGCGGCGTTCGTCTTTCGGGCGGGCAGAAGCAGCGCATCGCCATTGCGCGCGCCGTCCTGCGCCATGCTCCGGTGCTGATCCTGGACGAAGCCACCAGCGCGGTGGACAATGAAACGGAACTGCAGATCCAGCAGGCGATCGAATCGCTTTCCGGAAAACAGACGATTTTTGCTATTGCACACCGCCTTTCAACGATCCGCCGGGCCGACCGCATTGTCGTGATCGCCGGCGGAAAGATTGCGGAAAGCGGAACGCACGAGGAACTGCTCAAACAAAACGGCGCCTACGCCCGCCTTTGCCGTCAACTGCGCTGAGGAGTACGCCTGCGGAGGACGGGCGCAGGGATTGCAGCGGAAGGATTCCGGAAAAGGATTTCCGGCGTTTCCGGAATGAAAAAACATCCCGCCGGGAGGCGGGATGCTGTAATGGGTGCCGTATCGGTGGTATGGTATACCAAAGCGATTACTCCAGCAGAAATACCTGGCGCAGCAGCGGCTGGGCGCCTGTTTCGGGATCCATTTCCATCAGAAGAATATCCTTCATATAGTCGTTCCAGCGCGCGACAACGGGGCTTTCGGCCTGTACCTTTGCCGCAAATTCCGCGCCTTTTTCACATTCGTAGTATCCGAACAGTTCGTTTCCGCTGTTCCAGATGGTGTAATTGCGGATTCCGGCTTCCTTCAGAACCTGCACCATCTCCGGCCAGATCTCCGCGTGCCTGCGGCAGTATTCGTCGATCATTCCGTCGCGAACGGCGGCTTTCCATGCATAGCGTTCCATTTGAGACGACCTCCGTTTTTCTGAATTTCTTTTTTTCATTATAAATCTGAAGCTGAAAAAAGGGAAGCATTCAAAATAAATCTCTGTTGATTTTTTTGCTTCTTTCTGTTGACATTTGCCGTGTTTATTGATAATATTATTTTGTTCATTCAAAGAATATTCATATGGCATTCATGATTCCCTAAAATTCAATATTCAGTCTCTTCAGTCGATATATTCAGCGCGATACGGGCCGCTAAGTTTCTACAAAACAACCGTAAATTGTTTTGCTATCGAAGCTTTTTTTGCTGTCCCCTTTTGCGCGAGCTGCCGAAAGGGCTTTTTTTATTGGTACCTTTACGGGTGCATCAAAATAAAAAAAGAAAATTTAAGAAAAGGAAAAACATGAGGAGGGAATTTTTTCGAAATGGAAAAGTTTTTCAAGCTCAAGGAACACGGCACCACGGTACGTACTGAGATCATGGCCGGTCTGACCACGTTCTTCGCCATGGTGTACATCCTGATGGTAAACGCGAATATGTTTGCCAATCCCTTTGGAGACGGAACGAATGTTCTGAACGTCTCCTACGGCGCGATCTATATCGCAACGGCGATCTCTGCTGTGGTCGGCACCGTGCTGATCGGCCTGCTCGCCAATCTGCCGCTTGCTCAGGCCAGCGGTATGGGTCTGAATGCGTTCTTTGTTTACACGGTCTGCGTCGGCTTCGGCCTGACCTATGCAAACGCGCTGGTGCTCGTGCTGATCGACGGTATCGTCTTCATCCTGCTGACGGTGACCGGTCTGCGCAAAAAGATCTTCAGCGCCATTCCGCAGCCTGTCCGTGTTGCGATTCCGGCCGGTATCGGCCTGTTCATCGCGTTCCTCGGCCTGCAGAACTCCAAGCTGGTCATCCCGAGCAGCAGCACTGGCGTTACGCTGGGCTCCTTTAACCTGCTGACCGGCAACTGGGCCGACATTATGCCGATGCTCGTTACCATCGTTGCAGTGCTTGCCATTGCGATCATGGCGAAAAAGAATGTCCGCGGCGCGGTGCTGTGGGGCATTCTCGGCGGCGCAGTGCTCTATTATCTGCTTGGTCTCATCACCGTTCCGGATTTCTTTGCAAATCTGGGCATCACGATGAGCAGCCCGTTCGATGCGTTCAAGGATTTCGGTACTCAGGCGTTTGCGAAGGTCTTCACCGAAGGCTTTAACTTCTCGGCGTTTGTGGAAGCCCATGGCGCTGCAAACCTGATTCTGACGATCCTGACGACCGCTCTTGCTTTCTGCATGGTCGATATGTTCGATACGCTCGGCACCCTTTACGGCGCCTGCGCACGCGGCAATATGCTCACCGAAGAAGGCGAAGTGCCGAATATGGACCGCGCGATGCTGGCCGACGCCATTGCGACCACGACCGGCGCGATCTGCGGAACCTCTACGGTCACCACTTATGTGGAATCTTCCGCCGGTGTTGCAGAAGGCGGCCGTACCGGTCTTTCCTCCATGGTGACTGCCGTTCTGTTCTTCATCGCCATGTTCCTCAGCCCGATCGCCCAGCTGATCCCGGGCTGCGCAACCGCTGCCGCTCTGATCTATGTCGGCGTTCTGATGATGGCCTGCGTGAAGGAGATCGACTGGCATTCCATCGACGTTGCTCTTCCGGCGTTCCTGACGCTGGCTATGATGCCGTTCTCCTATAACATTTCCTACGGCATTGCGTTCGGTCTGCTTTCCTATGTTCTGATCAAGCTGTTCACCGGCAAGGTCAAGGAAGTCAAGATCGGCACCTGGGTGATCACCCTGCTGTTCCTGGCAATGCTGTTCCTGACCCATTGATCCTTTTCTGAACTGAATTTTACCGACAGGAAATCCGGACAGGTACACGTTCTACCTGTCCGGGTTTCTTTTTGTCATCAGATCAATATACCGGTGCAGCTTTTCCGCGGTGTTCAGCATATCGTTTTCATGGTGAGCGGTCAGCTGGATGCGAACCGGCAGAGAAATAAAATATCTGCGGATATCGTCGTTTTCCATCAGCAGCTCGTGAAGGTCTTTGGCCATAGAATCGTTCCTTTCCGTTTGGGCTGTTGATAGTTTGCTCCGAAGAGACCGGATCATGTTACAGCCGCCGCAGAAATTTTCGAAACCCGGTATTCAATTTCATCAAAATATGATATACTATAAAAAATTCAGCAGCAACGGAATGGTGAACACAATGTCAGAATGGAATCCGGAGCAATATTTGAAATTCCGCGCCGAACGGACTCAGCCGGCAATCGATCTGATCAACCGGGTGCTGCTGGAAACTCCGTCTGAGGTGCTGGATGTCGGCTGCGGGCCGGGGAACAGCACCGAAGCGCTTCGCCGCCGTTTTCCGGATGCCGGGATCCTCGGCATCGATTCTTCCGAAAGTATGATCCGGGCGGCGTCTGCGCAGTATCCGCAGATGAATTTTGTCGTGTGTGACGCTTCAAAAGAGCTGCCTGCGCTGAACCGAACATTTGATCTTGTGTTTTCCAACGCCTGTATCCAATGGATCCCGGAACACCGGCGGCTGATCCCGGCGATGATGGAGATTCTCCGTCCGGGAGGGGTTCTTGCGGTGCAGACGCCGATGAATTACGAAGAGCCGATCCACCGGATCATCGGGGAAACGGTCGGATCAGCCAGATGGAAACCGCGGTTTCCTCATCCGCGCATTTTCTACAACCTGACGCCCGGGGAATATTTTGATCTGTTATCCGGCCTGACCGATGATTTTACGCTTTGGTCGACGGTATATTACCACACGATGCCGTCACATGAAGCGATTCTGGAATGGTACCGCGCAACGGGGCTGCGGCCGTATCTGGATGCGCTGCCGGACGATGCACAGCGGCAGGAGTTTGAACGGGAAATTTTTGAACAGGTGTGCCGCGCGTATCCGCGGCAGCAGAACGGCAGCATTATTTTCCGTTTTCCAAGGTTCTTCTTTATCGCCGTGAAAAAATAACAAGGAAATACCGATTCTTGCGAAAGGGGCAGACAGCATGAAACACCTGATCGATCCGCTGGATCTGTCGGTCGGAGAGATCGACGAATTGATCGCAGTCGCACAGGACATTGAACAAAATCCGGAAAAATATGCTCATCTTTGTGAGGGGAAAAAGCTTGCAACGCTGTTTTATGAGCCGAGCACCCGAACCCGCCTCAGCTTTGAGGCGGCGATGATGAACCTTGGCGGCAAGGTGCTGGGCTTTGCTTCGGCAGACACCAGCAGCGCAGCCAAAGGAGAAAGCATTGCCGATACGATCCGTGTCGTCTCCTGCTTTGCGGATATCTGTGCCATGCGTCATCCCAAGGAGGGCGCTCCGCAGGTCGCCGCGCAATTTTCCGGAATCCCGGTCATCAATGCCGGCGACGGCGGCCATCAGCATCCCACGCAGACGCTGACCGATCTGCTCACGATCCGGATGCTGAAGGGAAGACTGGATCATCTGACGGTCGGCCTTTGCGGCGACCTGAAATTTGGCCGCACGGTTCATTCGCAGATCAAGGCGCTGTCGCGTTATCAGGGAATGCGCTTTGTGCTGATCTCGCCGGAGGAGCTGCGGATCCCGAGCTATATCCGGGAAGAGGTTCTGCACGCCCGCGGGATCCCGTTTCAGGAGGTCGAACGCATGGAACCCGTGCTGCCGAAACTGGATATTCTGTACATGACCCGGGTGCAGCGGGAACGCTTTTTCAATGAGGAAGATTATATCCGCCTGAAGGATACTTATATTCTGGACAAGCACAAGATGCAGTATGCCCGGCCCGATACCTATATCCTGCATCCGCTGCCGCGGGTCAATGAGATCTCGACGGAAGTGGATTCCGACCCGCGGGCGGCATATTTCCGCCAGGTACAGTACGGCGTCTATATCCGCATGGCGCTGATCCTGAAGCTTTTGAATATCCATGCCGAATAAACGGCGCAGACGGGAGGTATCATGCAATGTTGAATGTGGATAGCCTGACAGACGGAATCGTCATCGATCATATTACGGCAGGCAAGGGAATGGAGATTTATCGTTATCTTCATCTGGATCAATACGACGGCAGCGTTGCCATTATCAAAAATGCGCGCAGCAGCAAAATGGGGAAGAAGGATATCATCAAGATTGAATCGGCAGAGAATATCAATTTCGATGTTCTCGGGTTCATCGATCCCAACGTGACCGTCAGCGTGATCCATGACGGGAAGCTGGTCCGCAAATTCCGGATGGATCCGCCGGACAGGCTGGTCAATATCGTTCGCTGTAAAAACCCGCGCTGTATCACCTCGGTGGAACCGGGCATCGATCAGGTCTTTGTGCTGACCGATCGCTCCTCCAATACTTACCGCTGCGCCTATTGTGAACAGAAATACCGCTCCAAGGAGTAACCCGTCCGCGGGACGAAAGGAAGTTTTGCGATGTATCCGCCTTTCAACGGAGCCGTGCCGCCGTCCGGATTCTATTACGGTGACCCGGAATATTTTGAAAAACAGCAGGTAAAGCGCGCCGTAGCCCATCGGGGAACCGGCATCGGGCTGGCGATCATCGGCATGCAGGTTGTGTCGTATCTCGGTGCGGTGATCGCAGCGGCGGTGCTGCGTGCGGCCGGTCTGGTGGATCCTTCTGCGGCCGCAAACGGCTATGGGGGAATGCAGCCGCTGACCTTTTATATTTATTATGCGATCCTGTACCTGCTGATGGTTATGGTGCCGTTTCTGGTGCTGATGCCGTGTTTTCACCTGCGTTTCGGGCAGGTGATGCCTTTTCGTAAAACGGCGCGCCCCGGGCTTATGGTGCTGGCCGGTACCGGCGGCCTGGCGATGTGCATGGCGGCCAATTACCTGGCAACGCAGTATTCCGCAGTGATGGAAAGCGTCGGGATCTCTACGGACATGGCTTCGCTGCCGAACGACGGTTCTCTGCTTTCGCAGATCTGCTATTTTGTGATCATTGCGGTTCTTCCGGCCTTTGCGGAGGAATTTGCGTTCCGCGGCGTAACGCTGCAGCTTCTGCGCCCGTATGGGGAAGCGTTTGCGGTCATCGGTTCGGCGTTTGCGTTCGGCATTATGCACGGTACGGTCATTCAGATTCCGTTTGCGTTTGCCGGCGGTTTGTTTTTCGGTTATGTTGCCGTGCGGACCGGCTCCATCTGGCCGTCGGTTCTGCTGCATTTTCTGAACAACGCGCTTTCTTATTTCCAGGAGCTGATCCAGGATCGTTCTGCAGATTTTATTTATGAACAGACGTCGACGGTGCTGCTGTATGTGCTGTTTCTTGCGGCAACGGTCGGCGGGCTGATCTGTCTGGCAGTGCTGCTGCATAAGGATAAAAACTTTTTCCGCACCAATCCGGATACGGCGCACCGTTTGAGCGACAAGGAAAAGTTTGCGCAGTATGTCGGCAATCCCGGCATGATCCTCGCGCTGGTCGTCATCTTTATCAGCATGATCGTGCAGATCGCGATGGCAGGGTGATTCCGTCATGGAAGAATTTTTTATGCGGGAGGCGCTTGCCCTTGCCAGAGAAGCCGCAGCGCAGGGAGAAACGCCCGTGGGAGCGGTGGTCGTCTGCGGCGGTAAAATTGTCGGGAAGGGGCGGAACCGCCGCGAAGAAGATAAAAATGCGCTGCGCCACGCAGAAATAGAAGCCATTGACGAAGCATGCCGCACGCTTGGCGGCTGGCGGCTTTGGCAATGCGAGCTTTATGTAACGCTGGAGCCATGCCCCATGTGCGCCGGGGCGATCATTAATTCGCGGATCCCGCGGGTCTGGTTCGGCGCCTATGACCGCAAAGCGGGTTCCTGCGGTTCGGTCGTCGACCTGTTTGCGCTGCCGTACAATCACCGGCCGGTATGTACCGGCGGGATTCTGGAAGAAGAATGTGCCGGGCTGCTGCGCAGCTTTTTTGCCGGACTGAGGCAGCAGCGCGGGCAGACCGGTGCACGATGGAAAAGACCCGGGAATCAGCAGAGTGAAGGAGAGGAAAAACCGCAATGATACGAATCGGTCATGGGTATGATGTACACCGTCTGGTACCGGGGCGGAAGCTGATCCTCGGCGGGGTTGAAATTCCGCATGAAACGGGGCTTCTCGGTCACTCCGATGCCGACGTTCTGACGCATGCGGTGATGGATGCGCTGCTCGGCGCTGCGGCAATGGGAGATATCGGCGTGCTGTTTCCCGATTCCGACGAACGTTTTTCCGGAGCGGACAGTATTCTGCTGCTGGAACAGGTGGCGGCCCGATTGCGGAACGCCGGATTTCAGATCGTCAATTTTGACGCGACGGTGCTGGCGCAGGCCCCAAAGCTGCGCCCGTATATTGAAGCGATGCGGCAGAAGCTGGCGCAGGCGTGCGGGATTCCGACCGATCGCGTCAGCGTCAAGGCGACCACCGAAGAAGGCCTTGGCTTTACCGGACAGAAGGAAGGCATCGCCGCTCACGCAGTCTGCCTGATCGATGCTTCAGAAAGATAAACGTTTTTTCAATCAGGAACAGCCGGACAGCAAAGCGAAATTCGCTCTGCCGTCCGGCTGTTTTTCGTTCGATGAAGCAAAGGAGCAAAGCTATGCCGCCGTCTGCAGCTCCGACACGCTTTGCGAATCAGAGTGTACAATGATCTTCAGCCGGTGAGCGGAACAGTACAGTGAAACAAAAATC
>JAQXJH010000143.1 GCA_029008595.1 Bacillota bacterium | reverse complement strand
GGGGAAAATGCACCGCGCTATGATCTCAATTTCGCGCTGCGGAATGGTGGTGTTGTTTATCAGTTTCTTTCTTCTGCCCAATAAGCGACTCCTTTCGTATGTATTCAGATGGATTCAGGACAAAGGCAATTTTAGCAGTTCAGCCGCCTTTTTGATATTTTCGGCAGCGTTGCCTTTGCGGAAGTTTTCTCCGTTGAACAGAATCGGGACACACACTTCCAATATGCGGTCATAAATACGGCGATCATCGAGATCGGTTGCTTTCTGCATAACCGACAGCGTGATATTGGTGGTGATAATCATGGGCTTGCCCGAAAGCAACCGCCGATTGACTACATCGAAAACGCACTCCTTGCCGTAGCTTGTGTTTCTCTCCGCGCCCAAATCGTCAAGAATGAGAAGATCGGGACGCATAAGCTGTTTTATATAGCTGTCACGGTCTGCACCGAAATTACCTTGCATATCGTGCAAAGCGGAAATGTTCGCCGTGTTCCGGTTATTGGAATATGCATCCAGCCGTGCCGCTGCGGTAAAAAGAGAGTTCTTTGGGACAGATAAAGTTGTAGAATGATTCTGGAAGCTGAAAGCGAACCAGAGAAAGGCATGAAGAATATCATGTTTGCCTGTGACCGGCAGCAGATCAGGCAGCTTCCGTGATAGAATGACATTCGAAAGGGGAAGATCAGCATGACTTCGTGCAGCAACAGTGAATCCGGCAAAATTTTTGTAAAAGGAAAAGCATCCGGAAAGTATGCGTGCGACAAGGTCAGGATCACGATCACATTCCGCGGCAGAGGGATTTCCGGCGCCGAAACGTCAGAAACGGTTACGAAGCAGTGTGAGCAGTTTCTGCAGAAAGCGACCCAGTCGGGGATGGATCTTTCAAAGATCAGGCTGGAGAATGATAAAATCACGCAGCCCGCTTATCACGATGAAGAACAGGCAGCGGCCTCCCGTACGATTGAGTTTGACAGCGATGCCGGAACGGCGGTGATCGGGTGCGTTCTGGAAGTGATCCAGCAGGAGCATCTGAACGTGGATCTTTCCACGGAATATTATCTTTCCGGAGAGGATGAACTGAGAAAAAGTCTGCGGGAAAATGCCGTTGCCGATTCCAGAGCCAATGCAGAGCTGCTGGCCCGTGCTGCGGGAAGAACAATTACCGGCGTCGATATGATCGATCTGAGCGAACGCCATCCGCGCCCCATGAGGAGCAGCAGGGATTTGAGTGAGCAGGAGTTCCAACAGCTGCTTCGCTGCCCGCTGCCGCACTCCCGAAAACTTTCCATGCCGGAAAAAGAACTGGAAGAGGAAGTCGAGGTGACCTGGCTGATCGGTTAACGGAAGCAGAGCCGAACGGCGGCAGAGGAACGGCCGGTTGTCAATGGGATGCCGGTGCAGACGGCGTGTTTTCCGCCAGTGCCGAAAGAGGAAGGAAGCTGTAGCCCATCTCTTCCCATTTGGTGAGCAGCTCATCCAGGATCTCGCCATTGGTTTTTGAAGTGTTGTGCAGTAAAACAACGGCACCCGGGTGGATACGCCTGGTCAGCTTGTCGAGAGCCTCTTCCCGCGTCGGCTGACTGTCCTGATTCCAATCGACATAGGCAAGGCTCCAGAAAAATGTTTTGTACCCCAACTGCTGCGCCATTTTCAGGTTGGCAAGATTATATTTTCCCTGTGGAGGCCGGTACACCATCGCCATTTCGATTCCGGTGATCTCCTTGAATTTTGCGCGCACATCGCTTAATTCTTTGGCAAAGGCCGCCTCGTCGGAGATGGATGCCATGTTGGGATGATGATAGGTGTGGTTGCCGACCGTATGCCCCTCGGCGACCATCCGTTTCACCAGCTCGGGAGCGCTTTCCAGATAATGCCCCACCACAAAGAACGCTGCCGGTGCATGGTGCTTTTGTAAAGCGTCCAAAATTGCCGGAGTGTTTCCGTTTTCATATCCGCAGTCAAAGGTCAGATAGATCGTTTTCTGATCCTTGCTGCCGATATAATAAGCGTCATACTGCAGCAGCTCCGCAGCAGAAGCGTTGCCGGTGGGCTGTTCACCGTCCCTGCCGAAGCCGAGACCCCAGTCCTTGACCGCCGCGGCCGCTCCTGCGACGGCTTCTGCCGGGATGCTGCCGGTCAGCCGGATTCCGAGAAGGGCAGCCGCAGGAACCAGCAGCACGGCAAGCAGCGTGCCAAAAAGCATCCACAAAGTTTTGCGCGCCGGACGCGTCATAATGATTTTCATTCTGAAGACCATTCCTTTCTGCTGTGCCGCCAACTGACCGGAGTCCGGAGGGCGGTTTTACCAGCCGGTTTATATCTATTCGCTCTGCGGTTTGTCTTATGAACAAAACACAGCCCGATCCCCCAAACATTCCAACGGGGATCGGGCTGTGTTTTTCTTTTTCCTGTTTCAGCAGCGGGCCGTTATTTTCGGCTGCCGAGCATTCTGATGGTGCAGAAAGCGCCGGCGCCGATCGAGACCGCAACCACGGCAAGCACGGCGGCGGTTGAAACAAGATGCTGCTTGTGCAGATGTTTGGCCAGCTTGTAATATTTCTGTGAAAGCTCCTCTCCGGCCGGGGTGCAGGGAGGTGTTTCCGGCCGCGCTTTGTCGGCAGAATACTGCGCGTAAGCCCGGCGGCATTCCGGGCAGTTTTTCAAATGCTCCCGAACGGCCCGTTTGCTGTCGTCGCTGGCCAGCCGGTCCTTGTAAAGTGCCATCAGATCCATTGCCATGTCACAAGTAATGTTCATGCTTTAATTCCTCCGTCAACATTTTTTTTGCCCGGTGAAAAATCACCTTGGCCGAATTTTCGCTGATTTTCAACGCGGCAGCCACCTGTGAAAACGGCAGCTCCGCATAAAGACGCAGCATCACAACATCGCGGTATTTTTCCGGGATCCTTCGGATCATCGCCCGCAGCGTTTCGGAAGTCATTTTCTTCTGCACGGTTTCCTCCGGTCCGCGGTCTGCATCCTCGCACAGCACCTCGGTCACAAGATCAATGTTGATGCATTCCAGCTGTGTCTTGTTTTTGCGCATATAGCCATAAAACGTGTGCTTTGCAATCGAGGCCAGCCAGGTGAACAGCTCGCTGTCACCGCGAAAACGGTGAAAAGAACGAAAGGCCTGAAAAAAGGTTTCCTGTGTCAGCTCCTCCGCAAGATTTTCGTCCCTGCAGAGACGGAACAGAAACGCGTAGACGCGGGGAAAATTTTCCTCATATATTTTTTCAAACGGCTCCATGATAACATCACCTGTAAATTTAGGAGGCTGATTCTGAAGAAAGGTTACAGCAAAAATCAATAATTCACAAAAAATTCATATTTATTTTTGCGTTTCTTGTGTTTGTAACGAAACCGGAATCCGGAACACTTACTGGATAGAGCGCAAAAAAATCCTGAAGGAGGATGTACATGAGCTTTTCGGTCCTTGGAACAGGCATGTATGTTCCGGAAAACATTGTAACCAATGACGATCTGTCAAAGCTGGTGGAGACCAGCGACGAATGGATCTCGCAGCGGGTCGGCGTTCGTCAGCGGCGGATCGCAACGACGGAAACTGCGGCGGACATGGCTTATGAGGCCGCAAAAAATGCGCTGGAAAACAGCGGCTGCCGCGCGGAGGAACTGGATCTGATCCTGGCGGCAACCGTCAGCGGGGAGACGGCTTCTCCGTCCGTTGCCTGCATGGTACAGCATCTGCTGGGAGCCGACTGCATGGCGTACGACATCAGCGCAGCCTGTTCCGCGTTCATTTTTCTGCTGGAAACGGCGGCAGGTTATTTCGCTCGCAAAAAGGTCAGAAAGGTGCTTGTGGTCGGTGCGGAACGTCTGAGCCGAATCATTGACTGGACCGACCGGAGCACCTGTGTAATTTTCGGCGACGGTGCCGGTGCTGCGGTGCTCGGAGAAGGGGAAGGCTATCTGGATTCCACGTTCACCGTCAGGGGAGGAGATGACGTCATCAAAATTCCGAACTACATCGGTTCGTCGCCGTTTTACCGGAAAGAAGCCGAAAAACCGTACATCCACATGAACGGGCAGGAGACCTTCAAATATGCGGTCAACGCGATCAGCGCCGATGTCAGGAACCTGCTGGAGCGCTCCGGGCTGGCGCTGGACGAGATCAGATATATTATACCACATCAGGCCAACAAACGCATCATTGATTCTGCGGCAAAACGGCTCGGCGCGGCGAAAGAAAAATTTTTCATCAATATCGAACGCTATGGCAACACCTCCAGTGCGAGCATTCCGATCGCGCTGGATGAAATGAACCGCAGCGGCATGCTGCAGCGAGGAGACAAACTGATTCTTACGGCGTTCGGCGGCGGGCTTGCCAACGCGGCCTGTCTGCTGAAATGGTAAATTGATCTGGAATAATCAAGAAAGAAGGAAAAGAACATGATTCACGAAAAACTTGCAGAGATCATTGCGGAGCATATCGATTGCGACCCTTCCGAAATTCAGCCGGATATGAGGTTTGAAGATCTTGGCATCGATTCGCTGGATATCACCGAGATCATCATGAGCGTGGAAGATGCATTCAGCATTGCGGTCGAGGTGACCGCAGACCTCGCTCGTGTGTCAGATCTGACGGCCAAAATTGAAGAATTGACGGCAGAACAGCAGGCATGACCCGAATGCCTGCGTTCAGGAGGAACAAAACATGATCAAGACCAGGATTACGGATCTGCTTTCAATTGAATACCCGATTTTTCAGGGCGGTATGGCGTGGATCGCCGACGGAAAGCTTGCTGCAGCCGTTTCCAACGGCGGCGGGCTTGGCATTATTTCGGCAATGAATGCCGGGGGAGATTTTCTTCGCGAACAGATCCGTATTGCGCGCCGGCTTACCGACCGCCCGTTCGGCGTCAATATTATGCTGATGAGTCCGCATGTGGAAGAAGTAGCGCAGATCGTTGCGGAGGAGAAGATCCCCGTTGTCACGACCGGTGCCGGCAGCCCGGCAAAATACATGCCGCAGTGGCTCGAAGCAGGAACCTGCGTCATCCCGGTGATCGCGTCCGTTGCAATGGCAAAAAAGATGCAGTCCGCCGGTGCAGCAGCGGTTGTGGCCGAAGGACAGGAATCCGGCGGCCATATCGGCGAAGCGACAACGATGACCTTGGTGCCGCAGGTGGTTGACGCCGTTTCCATTCCGGTGATCGCCGCAGGCGGCATCGGCGACGGGCGCGGAATTGCGGCCGCACTGATGCTTGGCGCAGAGGGCGTTCAGCTTGGCACGCGCTTTCTGGTGGCAAACGAATGCTCCGTGCATCAGAATTATAAAGACATGGTGCTCAAGGCGGGCGATACCGCGACCGTTACGACCGGGCGGCGCTTCGGCGGGAACACCTGCCGCAGCCTGAAAAACCATTTCAGCCGCAATTTTTTTGCGTTTGAATATTCTCCTGAGGCAACGGCTGAGGCGGTTGCGGAACTTGGGGTCGGCGCGCTGCGCAAGGCTGCGGTGGAAGGCGATACCCGGGACGGATGCTTCCTTGCGGGGCAGATCTCCGGAATGGTCAGAAAGGAACAGCCTGCTGCCGAAATGATCACGGAAATGTTTTCACAGGCGGAAGAGATCCTGAAAGGGGCGGGAAAATGGATCAGATAGCATTTGTCTTTTCCGGTCAGGGTGCGCAGCATCCCGGCATGGCAGAGGATTTTTACCGGAACAGCGCCGGAGTCCGCGCGCTGTTTGAAGAAGCGGAGACCCTTCGCCCGGGGATCACGGAGTTATGTTTTCACGGTGACCCGGCTGCGCTGAAGCAAACGGAAAACACGCAGCCGTGCCTTTATCTGGCCGATCTGGCTGCGGCGCTGGTGCTTCGGGAGTCGGGCATTCTTCCGGATATGCTGGCCGGTTTTTCTCTGGGAGAGATCCCGGCGCTGGCCTTTGGCGGCGCATTCGGGTTTGCGCAGGGTTTTCAGATCACCTGCAGACGAGGAGAATTGATGGCTGCGGCGTCGGCCGGGCAGCAGACTTCCATGCTGGCCGTGCTGAAAATGAAAAATGAAGCGGTGGAGGAGATCTGCAGTCGCTATCCGCATGTATATCCCGTCAATTACAACGCACCGGGGCAGCTGGTCGTTTCGGGATCGTGCGAAGAACTGGAGCAGGCAAAGGCGGATTTTGTCGCAGCGGGCGGCCGCGTCGTTCCGCTTGCCGTCAGCGGTGCGTTCCATTCTCCTTTTATGGATGAAGCAGCCCGAGGATTCGGTGAATTTTTGAAAACGATTCCTCTGCAGCTTCCCAGAATTCCGGTGTATTCCAACTTTACGGCCGAACCCTATGCGGGGCAGGTTGTCGGATGCATGGAACAGCAGATCAATCATCCGGTGCGGTGGGAGAGTATTATCCGCGCCATGTACGGCGCCGGGGCCAGAATTTTTGTGGAAGCCGGTGTGGGAAGCACGCTGCAGAAGCTGATCGCAAAGATCGTGCCGGAATGCCGCGTGTTTCATGCGGAAACCATGGCGGATGCTGCGGCAATTGCGAAAGAGGTGCTGTAAATGCTGAACGGAAAGGTTGCCGTCGTTACAGGCGGTTCCCGGGGGATCGGCCGCGCGGTCTGCACCCGTCTTGCGCAGGCGGGAGCGGATGTAGCGCTGCTTTATGCCAGCAGCGCAGAAAAAGCGGAGGCTGCTGCGCAGGAGCTGCGTATATACGGCGTTCGCGCCGTGGCATACGCCTGTCGGGTCGAGGATCAGCAGGAGACTGCCGATACCGTCGCAGCAGTCGTCAAGGAT
Source organism: Bacillota bacterium (assembly GCA_029008595.1). Lineage (GTDB taxonomy): Bacteria > Bacillota > Clostridia > Oscillospirales > Acutalibacteraceae > CAKXIK01. Next base: position 6,627 of record JAQXJH010000143.1, on the reverse strand, counting down.
TTCGGCAGGATTGATATTCTGGTCAACAATGCGGGAATTACACGCGATAAATTGATGCTCTCCATGAAGGAAGCGGATTTTGACGATGTGCTCAATGTGAATCTCAAAGGTGTTTATCATATGATCCGCCAGGTCTATCCGCTGTTTGCCCGCCAGAAATCCGGAAAGATCATCAACATCAGTTCGGTTTCCGGCCTGATCGGAAATGCAGGGCAGGTCAATTATTCCGCATCAAAGGCAGGGATCATCGGTCTGACCAAATCGGTCGCGCGGGAGCTTGCCAGCCGCGGGATCTGCTGCAATGCGGTGGCGCCCGGATTTATTCAGACGGACATGACAGAAAAATTTACCGAAAATGAGTCGCTGCTCGGCAGCATCCCGATGAAACGGATGGGAAGGCCGGAAGAGGTCGCCGGGCTGGTGCTTTTCCTTGCATCCGAACAATCGGATTATATCACCGGCGAAGTGATCCGTATCGACGGCGGACTCGCCATGTAAACAGGAAAGGAATGGTTTTTATCATGAAGCGCGTTGTAGTCACAGGCATGGGCGCCGTAACGCCGGTCGGCAATACGGCCAGCGAATTCTGGGACGCTCTGGTGCATGGCAAAAACGGGATCGATACCATCACCTGCTTTGATGTCAGCGAATCCAAGTATACATTGGCTGCCGAGGTAAAGAATTTTGATCCGGCGGAAAGGCTGGATAAAGTGACCGCCCGCAAGACAGACCGTTTCGTACAGTTTGCGCTTTGCGCAGCGCAGGAAGCCGTAGAACAGAGCGGGATCGCCGGAACGGTGGATCCCGGGGAGCTTGGTGTTTACGTCGGTTCGGGAATCGGCGGCTTCCATACTTTCTGCCGTGAACACGAAGCGCTGCTCAGCGGCGGCCCGCGCAAGGTTTCTCCGCTGTTTATTCCGAAGATGATCAGCAACATCGCGGCCGGCAATATTGCCATCCGGTTTCAGGCCAAGGGACCGAATATGTCCCATGCGACCGCCTGCGCGACTGCCAGCACCTCCATCGGCGAGGCATACCGTGCAATCCGCCACGGATATGCTGCAGCGATGATCTGCGGCGGCAGCGAGGCAGCGATCACGCCGTTGGCAGTTGCTGGCTTCGGCAACTGCATGGCGCTTTCCGCCGCATCGGATAAAAACGCGGCTTCGCTGCCGTTCGACCGCCGCCGCGGCGGTTTTATCATGGGAGAAGGAGCGGCCGTTCTTGTGCTGGAGGAATATGAGCACGCCGCGGCGCGCGGCGCAGAAATCTTTGCCGAGGTCGTCGGGTACGGCGCAACCTGCGATGCGCATCATGTTACCGCTCCGGATCCGGAAGGCACCGAGGTGGCCCGTGCGATCCGCCTTTCTCTGCCGTCTTCGCTGCCCGCGCCGGAAAAAATTTATCTGAATGCACACGGAACGGGAACGCCACTGAACGATAAAACGGAAACGGTTGCCGTCAAACGTGCCTTTGGCGCCGATGCAGGACGGATCCATATCAGTTCGACAAAATCGATGACGGGTCATATGCTCGGAGCAGCCGGAGCGGCCGAAGCGATTGCCGCGATTCTTGCGCTGAAGAACGGCGTGATCCCGCCGACCGTCAATCTCCTGGAGCAGGATCCCGAATGCGATCTGAATTACACGCCGAATCAGGCGCTGCACACGCCGCTGGAGCTGGCGCTGTCCACCTCGCTCGGCTTTGGCGGACACAATGCCTGCCTGGCATTTGCTCCGGTGGGTCAATAACAGGCGAAAAGGATGGCGGAGACTATGACACAGGACGAAATGAAAAAATATTTGCCCCACCGGGACAGTATGCTCCTGATCGGCGAGGCGTCCGTTCTGCAGGACGAAGACGGAACGCCGGTAGCGGTCGGCCATACGCAGATCCGCGGCGATGAATGGTTTCTGCAGGGCCATTTCCCGGGAAATCCGGTCGTCCCCGGGGTGATCCTCTGCGAGATCATGGCGCAGTCTGTCAGCGTGCTGATCATGAAGGAGAATACCACGCCGTATTTTACGGGTATGGATCATGTGAAATGGAAAAAGGTTGTAAGACCGGGCGATCTGTTGGTGACGGAATGCAGGATCACGCGGAACCGCGGCCATTTTTACTGGGCAAAGGGCGTCGGAAAAGTAAACGGAGAACTGTGTGTTTCGGCCGAGTTTTCTTTTGCAATGATGACGCGTGAAGAATGAAGCTTCGGAAGGAAGGAAAACCGGAATGCTGGATCTGATCAAGGACAAAGTAAAATCATTTATCAACCCGGAGACGGTGCGATGCCCGGGCTGTAAGGCGGAAATAAAACAGACGGGCCTGCGCAGGAACCTGATGGTCTGCCCGGAATGCGGACGGCATCTGCGTGTGGACGCCCGCAGCAGGATCGCCATGGTAGCCGATCCGCACTCTTTTGAAGAATTGTTTTCCGGTCTGGAAAGCAGCGATTTTTTTCATTTTCCGGGGTACTCCGAAAAACTGGAAAAAGCGGAAAAAACCAGCGGGGAAAAGGAGGCTGTCGTCTGTGGAACGGTAAGAATCGGCGGTGTTCCGACTGCGATTTTTGCCATGGATCCGCGATTTATCATGGCGAGCATGGGATCGGTGGTCGGAGAAAAGATCACCCGCCTGTTTGAAACTGCGGCGGAAAATCATCTGCCGGTCATCGGGTTTACGGCTTCGGGAGGCGCAAGAATGCAGGAAGGCATCGTTTCGCTGATGCAGATGGCAAAGGTGAGCGGAGCGGTCAAGCGCCACAGCGATGGCGGCAACCTTTATATTACCGTATTGACGGATCCGACCACAGGCGGCGTGACGGCAAGCTTTGCAATGCAGGGCGATATCCTGCTGGCCGAGCCGGGCGCTCTGATCGGTTTTGCCGGGCGGCGTGTGGTGGAGCAGACGACGAAAAGCAAGCTGCCGGATAATTTTCAGACAGCTGAGTTTTTGCTGGAACACGGCTTTATCGATCAGATCGTTCCGCGCAGCGAAATGACAAAAACGCTGGGGGCGCTTCTGCGCCTTCATCAGACAAAGGAGGCCGCCTGCAATGACAGCATACGAAAAGCTCAAAGCCGCACGGCATAACCACCGCCCCACCGGAGCCGCCTATGTGGAGCAGCTGTTTCACGACAGGATCGAGCTGCACGGCGACCGCCGGTTCGGCGATGATGACGCGATCCTCGGCGGGATCGGCTGGCTGGACGATCTGCCGGTCACTTATCTGGCGATCGATAAAGGAACCAATATTCAGGCGCGGATGAAGAAGAATTTCGGCTGTCCGAAGCCGGAAGGCTATCGCAAAGCGCTGCGGCTGATGAAACAGGCGGAAAAGTTTGCGCGGCCGGTCGTCTGTTTTGTCGACACGCAGGGGGCATTCTGCGGCGCGGATGCCGAAGAACGCGGGCAGGGCGAAGCGATCGCCGAAAGTATTCTGGAAATGATGGGGCTGCAGGTTCCGGTCGTTTCCGTTATTATCGGGGAAGGCGGCAGCGGCGGAGCATTGGCGCTGGCCTCTGCCAACCGCGTGTATATGCTGGAGAATTCCGTTTATTCCGTGATCAGCCCGGAAGGCTGCGCAAGTATTCTCTGGAAGGATGCTGCCCGGGTGGAGCAGGCGGCAGATGTGCTGCATATCACCGCAGAGGATATGCAGCGGCTGAAGGTAGCTGAAGACATTATTCCGGAGGATTTTGAGCATTTTGACCGGATGTGCGGCAATATCCGCCGGCTTCTCGTCCGGGATCTGAACAGACTGAAGCAGTTTTCTCCGAAGGAGCTGCAGAACGACCGCTATGAACGCTTCCGTCGGTTCGGAGTCTATCAGGAAAACGCCTGAAGATTCCGGCACCTCCGTTTTGCAGTGCCGGCACCTCTGCGCCGGTCTGTCTACTGATTGGAAAGGAAAGGTTGTATGAAACCTCTTTATCATAAATTCAGCCGTTCCGAATATGGTGAAAACGGTGTGTTGTGCCGTTTTTGGGTGGAATGTCCCGAAAACTTCAATTTTGCATACGATGTAGCCGACGCCATTGCCGGGGAAGAACCGCAAAAAACGGCGCTGGTCTGGTGCAATCCGGAAGGAGAGGAAAAGATCCTTTCGTTTGCGCAGCTGCGCGAGCTTTCCAACCGCGCGGCAAATTATCTTTCCCGCTGCGGCGTCAGAAAGGGAGACCGCGTGATGCTGATGCTCAAGCGGCGCTTTGAATACTGGTATCTGCTGCTTGCGCTGCACAAGCTGGGTGCGGTTGCGGTTCCGGCTACGCATATGCTGAAGAAGAACGATATCATTTACCGTGTCGGAATCGCAGGGATCAGCGCAGTACTTTGTGCCGGAGAAGAGGAGATCACCGAAAACATTTCTGCCGCAGCAAAGGTATGCCCCGGCCTGACCGGACTGTTTTGCGTACACAGCAGCAGACCCGGTTTTCGCCGGATCGATCTTGAAATGATGCAGGAAAGCCCGGAGTTTTCCCGGGTGGAAACCGTATCGACAGAGCCGTCTCTGCTTTATTTTACCTCCGGCACTACCGGAGAGCCGAAGCCGGTCCTGCACGATTACGCGTATCCGTTGGCGCATATCGTAACAGCAAAGGACTGGCAGGGTGTGCGGGACGGAGGGCTTCATCTTTCTGTTGCAGATACGGGCTGGGGCAAAGCCTCCTGGGGAAAGATCTACGGACAATGGCTGTGCGGTGCGGCGGTCATGGTGTATGATTACGATCGTTTCCGTGCGGACGAGCTGCTGAACGTGATACAGAAATATCATGTGACCTCTTTCTGTGCCCCGCCGACCGTTTACCGGCTGCTGATGAAAAGCGGACTGCATCGTTCCGGTTTCCGCGGTGTGGAAGAGGTGACGACGGCCGGCGAAGCCATTAATCCGGAGCTGATCTACCGTTTCCGCCGCGATACCGGGCTGACCATCCGCGAAGGCTACGGTCAGACGGAAACGACCATGCTGGTGGGAACACTGACCGGCAGCGAGGTGCGGCCGGGATCAATGGGGAAGGCGTCGCCGCAGTATTGCCTTTGTGTGGCAGACGAGGACGGACGCCCTGTTCCGGACGGAACGGAAGGCGAGGTCGTCGTCGTACCGTCCGACGACCGGCGTGCGGGTCTCTGCATTTTCGGCACGGATCTTGCGTCTCAGCTCCGTGCATGGAAGAACGGCGTGTACCATACGGGAGATATCGCCCGGAGAGATCGGGACGGATATTTCTGGTACATCGGCCGGAAGGACGATATTATCAAATCAAGCGGATACAGGATCTCTCCGTTTGAGGTGGAAAACGTTCTGGTGCAGCACCCGGCCGTTTATGAGTGTGCCGTGACCGGTGTGCCGGACGAAGAGCGCGGTTTTCTGGTCAAGGCTTCCGTTGTGCTCAACAGCGGATTTTCCGCCTGTGAAGAGCTGGCAGAGGAATTGAAAAATTTTGTAAAACAGAACACCGCCGCTTATAAATATCCGCGTATTGTTGAATTTGTCCCCTTCCTGCCCAAGACGATCAGCGGCAAGATCAAGCGTCACGAGATCCGGAAAACAGATGAAAAGCGGATGATGCCGTCGGTTGTCCGTTCCTGAAAAATGATCGGAACAGGCAGCGCGGCCGACCCTGAAAACATCCGGGAATTTTTATTGCATTTTCCCATACAATATGGTACAATGAATTCACAAAGTGTTCAAAAGGTTAAAACGACCGTTTTGACCGAACACAGGAGGTGAGCATAATGTCTGAACGGGATGCTTTGATCTGGCTCGGTGTTGTGGTTGTGTGTGTGATTGTGGAAGCGCTGACGGCTCAGCTGATATCCATTTGGTTTGTGGCCGGAGGGATCGCGGCGCTGATCGCCTGCCTCTGCGGCGTTCATTTCTGGTGGCAGCTGGCATGTTTTCTGATCGTGTCCACTGTGGCGCTGGCAGCAACACGGCCGCTTGTGAAAAAGCTTCTTGTCCGCAAAAAAGTCTGTACCAATGCCGATCGTGTTGTCGGAATGACAGCGGTTGTGACGGAAGAAATCAACAACAGCCTGGGGCAGGGATTAGTCAATGTTTCGGGCAATATCTGGTCTGCGCGTTCTGTGGATCAATCGGTCATTCCGGTTGGCCGCAATGTGCAGGTTCAGGCAATTCAGGGGGTTAAACTGATGGTTCTGCCGCTTTCCGGAGCGGAGCAAAACGCTTAATTTCAACAATATTTCAGCAGAAAAGGGGAAATCGTTATGTGGCCGTACATTATCGCAGGGCTTGTCGTTCTGTTTCTGATCATTCTGATTGCGAATATCAAGATCGTTCCGCAGGCAAACGCTTTTGTTGTGGAACGTCTGGGTGCGTATTCTGCAACGTGGGAAACCGGTCTGCACTGGAAAATACCGTTTATCGAAAAAATCTCCCGCAAGGTGTCCCGCAAAGAGCAGGTGATCGATTTCCCGCCTCAGCCTGTGATCACCAAGGACAACGTTACCATGCAGATCGATACGGTCGTGTATTTTCAGATCACCGACCCGAAGCTTTACACCTACGGCGTGGAGCGTCCGGTCTCGTCGATTTAAAATCTGACGGCCACCACGATGCGCAACATTATCGGAGATCTGGAACTGGACCATACGCTGACTTCCCGTGAT
>JAQXJH010000142.1 GCA_029008595.1 Bacillota bacterium | reverse complement strand
AGCCGGAAGGCCGTCATCTGTTCTGCCATTGCTCCTCCTCCTTCGATGCGCCGGATGCGCAGGCTGCGATTTATGATAGCAGACCCGCGCGCATTTTGCAACGCCCGCGCGGAAACTTTTCGCCGGGCTGCGGGCGGGCGGTTCCGCGCCCACGGGACGGAAGCGACATTTTTTCATTTTTCTATTGGTTATCAAACGATAGGCAGGATATCATGGCACACGATGGGGACAGAAGGACGGCGCGGCTTGTCCGGAAGCTGCCGCCAGAAACCGTTCGGGCCGTGTGCCGGGTGCTGCTGGCGGTGCTTCTGGCCGACTGCATCCTGAGCGCCCTGTTCCGGACGCCGATTCTGTATTAGCCAGATGATCGCAGGAGGAACTGTTCAAGATGAAGAATCGGATTTTGAACCCCGCAGCGATGCTGTGTCTCGGCCTGCTGATCGGGCTGATTGCGAGATTGTTGGACATCGATACCACGAATCCGGGCGAGATCTTCTCCCAGATGGCGATCTGGATTCTGCTGGGGACGCTGATTTCCGTACACAGCACGACCGCCGGACGCGCGATGCGGAATGTTCCGGCGTTCTGCATCGGTATGCTGGTCACATACTATCTGACCGCGGCGCTGACCCGCGGCGTGTATGGGGCGGGCTTCCTCATCGGCTGGACGGTATTCGCGCTGTGTTCGCCGGTGATGGCGTATTTTGCATGGCGTTCCAAAGGGCGCGGCGCCGTTCCGGTCATTTTGCGCGTGGGGATCACTGCGGTTTCCGCGCTCTCATCCGTGCTTCTGTTCGGCCGGCTGAGAATCTATGATCTCGTCATCGACGGCATCCTGATCTACGTTCTGTTTTTCAAAAAAGTTGACAGAGCGGAAACACGGAGGAATATGAACACAAGCCCGCCGTGACCTTCATCGGCGGTTTCGTCTCCATCCGGCCGGCTGCCGATTCATATTTTTTCGATGAGATCGAAGCGGTTTTTCAAATCATGGCCGGCATCCGGCGCTCGTCGACCTGAACCATTCGGTATCCGACGCCGATATGGGTCTGAATATATTCCGGCGAATCCTCGTTCGGTTCCAGTTTTCTGCGCAGCGTTGCCATAAACACCCAATCATTTCGCTGGTGCCTATGATTCCCGCCAGCGGCGTCCGCAGGTCGTGGGAAATGGCCCGCAGAAGATTGCTCCGGTAGCGCTCCTGCGTCGCTTCCTCCCGGGATCGGATTCGCTCCTTCATGACCCGCAGCCGGTCCATGGCCATGGCGGTGCTTTCGATCATGGAGCGGAGCAGCTTCTGCTGCTGGTCTGTCAGTATCGCAGCCCGTTCTTTTGGGATGCGCAGAACGCCAAGGACAGACTCACTTCCGTAGATCGGCCAGTCATAGAATTCCGCCCCGGCGTCATAATCCGCCCGCAGGTTCCTGATCCGGCGCGGAATCTCATCTTTCCGCGTATTGTTTTCTTATATCACATAATGTATAAGGAAAAAGATAAGAAATGAAGTCTGGCATTATGATTCGGCAAAGAAGGCGGTTTTCTCTTTCCTTGCTTTTGGCCGGAAATATTCGGAATATGTTTCCTTTCCGGAACGGGAATAAACAAAAAATTACCGTTGCTGAAAATGTATCAACAACGGTAATCTCTGATATCTGTTATTTTTTCAGTTTTAACCCATCCCGAAACGCTTCGCCCACGCGCTCGGTGACTTTGTAGTAGCCGTGGGTGTAGGGGTCGAAAGCGATTGCGTTCACTTTGGACATATCAATCTTGCCGTTTACCATGACGCGCTCATCGGCGGTAACATTGACGACCTTGCCGATAACGCCGCAGCCGTATTCGTTGCGCTGGTACTCGATGAACCTGCACTCCAGGCAAATGGGAAACTCGTTGATGACCGGCGCGTCCACGGTTTCGGCTTTGCCGGCAGTCAGACCGCTGCGGGCGAACTTATCGGCCACCTTGTTGCCGGACTCCACGCCGAAATAATCCGCCTCCACCATATGGGCGGCATCCGCAATGCTGACAGTAAATGCGCCACGCGCTTTTATGTTCCGTACGGTCTTGTGGGTCTCGGTCAGATTCAGGGCAACCGTGCCCCGTTCCTGCATGGTGCCCCAGGCGGCATTCATCACATTCACGCTGCCGTCCTCGTTATAAGTCGCAACCATCAGAACCGGCATGGGGAAAATGCCCTCGGTGATGTTCAGCTTTGTTCGCATGATAACTTCTCCTTGTAATCAGATTGACAGGATGGTTCATCCTGCTTATAATTATACCCGATGAATCAACAAATTCAAGTACTGGCCATAAAGACAGGTACTATCTTGGGAGAAAGTAATATGATACAGAACTACATTGAAAACGCCAATTTTGAAGACACCGGTTTTGCCTACACCCTGTCTCTGATTTCCGGCAAGCACAAGATGGTAATTCTCTATTGCCTGATGGAATTTGAAACGGTGCGATTCAATGAACTGAAAAGGTATTTGAAAACCATCTCGGACAAGACTCTCAGCACTAACCTGAAAGAGCTGGAAGCGGACAAGCTGATCGTCCGCACCGAGTATCCGCAGATCCCGCCGAAGGTGGAGTATGCGCTCTCCGAGCGTGGAAAATCGCTGATGAAGGTGCTCGATCAGCTTTGCGTCTGGGGCGAGGAGAATCGGCTGACAGAGTGACAAATCGGA
>JAQXJH010000141.1 GCA_029008595.1 Bacillota bacterium | reverse complement strand
TTTAAGCCGCCGGTTTCAGATCACGGTCTATTACTTTAATCCGAATATTACAGAAGAAGAGGAATATCGCCACCGCGTTGCCGAACAGCAGCGGCTGATCCGTTCCATGCCGCTGCTGCATCCGGTCAGCTTTCTGGAAGGTGATTATTGTCCTGCGGATTTTTTTGCCATGGCAAAGGGGATGGAGCATCTGCCGGAAGGCGGCGAGCGCTGCTTTGCCTGTTACCGAATGCGGCTGGCGAGTACGGCCCGGCAGGCAAAAGCGGGCGGGTTTGACTATTTTTCGACCACGCTTTCCGTCAGTCCCTACAAGAACGCGCAGAAGCTCAATGAGATCGGGCGCGAGCTGTCGCAGCAGACAGGCGTTCCCTATCTTTATTCCGATTTTAAAAAACGCAGCGGATATCAGCGTTCCATCGAGCTTTCCAGGGAATACGGCCTGTACAGGCAGAATTACTGCGGCTGCATTTTTTCGCTGGCAGAGGCGCACCGCCGTGCAGCGGAAAAGAGTGCGGATCCGTCTGCAGCGCGGCAGGATCCCGTTTGAATATTGCAGATCTTTCAAAAAAAAGCCAGATCGCCCGGCCGCGGTCTGGCTTTTTTGCCGTCCGATTTTCTTCTTGACAATTTCTTAACGCGCTTTTGCTTTTTCTTAACGGAAATAAACGCCGGGATCCGTTATAATTTTTTATCGGGAATTTATTGCGCATAATAACTGTGTGCCGTGAAGATGCTGTCAATAAAAGCAGCGCGTATCGGAAGAACGGCCTGCCGGTCACAGGCCGTTGCGTTCAGAAGGTTGGAAAGGAAGAGAGAAGATCGATGAGAAAGACAAAAATCGTTTGCACGATCGGGCCGGCCAGCGATAACGATGAAATGATCGCTGCCATGATGGATTGTGGAATGAATGTGGTGCGGCTGAATTTTTCGCACAATACGCATGACGACTACCGGAAAACGATCCGGCGGATCAAGGCCATTCGTGAAGAAAAGTGCCTGCCGGTCGCCATCATGCTGGACACAAAAGGGCCGGAGATCCGGCTGAAAAATTTTAAAAACGGGTCTGCAATGCTTTGCGACGGGGCGCCCTTTACCCTGACGACGGAACCGCGCGACGGCGATGAAACGGCGGCGTCTGTTTCGTACGATCAGCTTCCGCAGAAGTTGGAGCCAGGCGCCAGAGTCCTGATCGACGACGGAAAGGTCGAGCTGCGCGTGGAGCGATGCACAGAGACGGAAGTCCACTGCAGAGTGGTGCACGGCGGAAAACTCAGCAATCACAAGTCGGTCAATGTACCGCATACGCGCCTTGCGGTGCCGTATCTCAGCGAACAGGATAAGTCCGATCTGCTGTTCGGTATTGAAAACGACGTGGATTTTATCGCCGCGTCCTTCGTCCGGAGCAAGGAAGACGTGATCGCGCTGCGGAAATTTGTGGAGTACAACGGAGGTCATGGGATCCGGATCATCGCAAAAATTGAAAACGAGGAAGGGATCGAAAATTTTGACGAGATCCTGACCTATTCCGACGGAATCATGGTGGCGCGCGGCGACATGGGCGTAGAGGTCGATTTTGAAAAGCTGCCCGGACTGCAGAAGCGCTTTATCCGCAAGTGCTATCAATCCGGCAAAATGGTCATTACCGCAACGCAGATGCTGGAATCGATGATGCAGTATCCCACCCCGACCCGCGCCGAAATCTCCGATGTGGCCAATGCCGTATTTGACGGAACGTCGGCTGTGATGCTTTCCGGCGAAACGGCAGCCGGAAAATATCCGCTGGAGGCGGTGCGCGCGATGGCAAAAATTGCAGAGCAAGCGGAAAAGGATGCGTTTTCCATGGGGGCTTACAACGGCATCCGTTATGAAATGGATACCGCGGATACGACGAATGCTGTCTGCGATGCCGCCTGTACCACTGCGCGCGATATCCGCGCAAAGGCGATCATCGCGCTTTCCAAATACGGACAGACCGCGCGGAGAATGTCGAAATTCCGTCCGCGTGAGGCGATTGTTGCGGCCACTCCGGTGGAAAAGACATTTTATCAGCTTGCGCTTTCCTGGGGAGTATATCCGGTTCTGGCGCGCTATCAAAAAACGTCAGACGAATTGCTGCGTCATGCGATCGACTGTGCAAAACAGATCGACGCAGTCGCGGACGGCGACAAGGTCGTCATTGCGGCCGGTGTTCCGCTGGATACTCCCGGGAGCACTAATCTGCTGAAGGTGGAAACCGTCGGAACCATCCGATAATTTCCGGCAGAAGGGATATTGACTGCATGCAGATAACGGTGATTGAACTGATCGAACAGTACGGTTATGCGGCGATCGCGCTGCTGATTCTGATTGAAAATATTTTTCCGCCGATCCCTTCCGAGGTGGTGCTGGCATTCGGAGGTTTTTTGACCGTACAGACGCAGATGGATCCCTGGCTGGTCATCGGTTTCGCCACATTGGGATCAGTGGCCGGTGCGGTGATCCTGTATCTGATCGGCCGTCAGATCCCAAAAGCGAAGCTGGAGCAGCTGCTTGCGGGCAAAGCCGGTCGGGTGCTGCACCTGAAAGCGGAAAATATCGGTCGGGCGGAAAAATGGTTCCGACGTTATGAATGCCGTGCCGTGCTGCTCTGCCGCTGTGTTCCTGTGGTGCGCAGCCTGATTTCCGTTCCGGCCGGAATGGAACGTATGGCGCCGCTGCCGTTTCTTCTGCTGACAGCTCTGGGCAGCGGAGTCTGGAACACGGCGCTGGTCTGGCTGGGCGCAGCGGCAGGAGACGCCTGGGAAGCCAGTGTGCATACCTTTGGCCGCAGCGCCGCCGTCGCCGTTCTTTTGTTGGCGGGCGGAGCCGCGGGGTGGTCAAGCGCCCGGAAAAAGAAAAAAACAGCCTCCGTTCCGGCAG
>JAQXJH010000140.1 GCA_029008595.1 Bacillota bacterium | reverse complement strand
CGTTGTCTGTTATCATTTGAACCGTTTGGACTTTGCAAACAGCATCGCTACCGCGGCGCTCAGCGCAAGCGACAGCACAACGATGATCAGAAAGCCCCATGGGCTTTGGGCAAACGGCATTCCCGCCATGTTGACGTTCATTCCGTAAGCGCTGAAGATCAGAGTCGGCACCGAAAGCACGATCGTGACAACGGCCAGCACCTTCATCACGATATTCAGATTGTTTGAAATGACCGAAGCAAACGCATCCATCATGCCGCTGAGGATCCCGCTGTAGATATTCGCCATCTCGATGGCCTGCTTGTTTTCAACGATCGTATCCTCCAGAAGCTCGTCATCCTCGGGATATTTTTTGACGCTGTCGGTTTTGAGCAGCTTTTCGAGCACCACTTCGTTGGAACGCAGCGCCGTTGTAAAATAGACCAGGCTTTTTTCCAGCTTGAGCAGCTCGATCAGCTCCCGGTTCTGAGTGGAACGGTGGAGCTGATTTTCCACCATATCGCTCTTTTTGTCGATGATGCGCAGATCCTGCAGATACAGCGAAGCAGTGCGGTACAGAATCTGAAAAATAAAGCGCGTTTTCATATTCGTGAAAAAGCCCTTGACCCTGCCCTCGGCAAACTGCCGCAGCACCGGTGTATCTTCCAGGCACACGGTGATGACCGCCTCTCTGGTGACCAGAATGGAAAGCGGGATCGTATCGTAAAGTTCTTTTTCGTCGTGCTCCTTGACGGTCGGAATGTTGACCAGCACCATGGTGCAGTTGTCGTCCACCTCAATGCGCGAGCGCTCGTCCGTATCCAGCGCAGCCCGCAGCAGATCGGGGTCGATCTCATAACGGCCGGCCAGCGCGGTGATCTCGTCCTCCTCCGGCTTCACCATCGCGATCCAGCAGCCCTCCTCCGGGGCCGGGATCTCCTGGAGCATATTATTTTTTGTCGTATAGATTCGGGTCATAACGGGGGGTCTCCTTTCGTTTGCGCACAGAACCGCCGGCAGGCAAAGCCCTGCCGCTGCGGGTGCGGCTGATTCTTTTCCGGCATAAAGGCACGCTGCTTTCAGTACACGGTTCCGGCTGCATAAGACCACCCCTTTCCTTTTCCGAAAATTCAGACCCGGCCTTACATCTGCTCGACCGGCTCGATGGAAAGCACCTCCAGGTGTTTGAGCAGCAGGCGGCGCGTCAGACGGATCAGCGAGACCCACGTTGCCTTTTTGGCTTCGTCCGGTTCGTCGATGATGCGATTATCATGATAAAAGCGGGAAAATACCGCCGCCAGCTGATAAGCGTTTTCACAGATATAATTCGGCGCTTTTTCCTGCATTGCGCGGCGGAATGTTTCGCCGGTCATCAGAATGTTGAGCGCCAGCTCGCGCTCCACGTCGGTATAGATCCCGGAAAACTCCTCGGCGGCAGAGTCTTCACCGAGCCGCTTGCAGATGGAATTGATGCGCGAGATCGTGTAAAGCAGGTAGGTGCCGGTTTTTCCTTCAAACGAAAGGAATTTGTCAAGATCGAACACATAATCCTTGGCGGGATTGTTGATCAGGTCGCCGAATTTTACGGCCGCCACGCCGATCTTCTGCGCAAGCTCCTGCCGTTCGCTGTCGGAAACAAAGCCGCTGTCTTTCATTTTTTCATGCGCGGCTTCGGTCGCCGTTCCAATCAGGTCGCTCAGGCGCATCACACCGCCGTCGCGCGTTTTATACGGCTTGCCGTCCGCGCCGTTCATGGTGCCGAAGCCGATATGGCAAAGCTCGGTGCTTTCCGGCACAAGACCCGCTTTTTTTGCGCAGCGGAAGATCTGCGTGAAATGCAGGCCCTGCCGTTTATCCACCACATACCAGATCTTATCCGGGGCAAAATCCTTTTCCCGCTGGATGATGGTCGCAAGATCCGTCGTCGCATAAATGCTGGAATTGTCAGATTTGCGCACGATCACCGGGGGCATGGGCGCTTTGTCGCTTTCCTCCGCAACATCCACCACCAGCGCGCCGTCGCTCTCGCGCAGCAATCCTTTTTCCTGCAGGCGATCCATCAGCTCGCCGAGGTATTTGTCGGCGTCGCTTTCACCGTACCAAAGGTCAAAATCCACGCCGAGCTTCGCGTAATTCTGCTTGAGGTCGGCAACCGAAACGCGGAGGATCTCTTTCCAGAGCGCCAGATAACCGGGACGTCCGTTCTGCAGTTCCGCCGTCATGCGGTGCGCCAGCGCGGAAAACTCTTTGTCCTCCTTGCTTTTTTTGCTCGCAAACGGATAAATTTCGCACAGCGTATCCGCGTCCAGCTGCGGCACGGCGCCGCTGGCCGGGAAATCCGGCGAAAAGCATTCCCAGTCCGGATGGCGCACGGAAAGCTCCGCGATCACCAGACCGATCTGCAGCCCCCAGTCGCCGAGGTGAACGTCGCCGAGCACCCGGTTGCCCGTTGCCCGCGCCAGCCGCTTGAGCGATTCGCCGATGATCGCCGAGCGCAGATGCCCGATGTGCAGCGGCTTTGCCACGTTCGGCCCACCGTAATCGATCAGGATTGTTTCCGGATGCTCCGCCTGCGGAATCCCGAGGAATTCATCCGCAGCAACGGCGCGCAGGCAGCTCAGGATCGCCTCGTCGCTCAGGCTGAGATTCAGAAAACCGGGGCGCACCATTTCCGCTTTGCTGAACACGGGGTTTTCCCGCAGCACCGCAGCGACCTCATCCGCGATGCGGAACGGCGGCTGATGCGCCTGTTTTGCCGCGCCGAACGCACCGTTGCACTGAAACTGGCAAAGATCCTGCCGGTCGGAAACGGTCACGCTGCCCAGCGTCCGGTCGTAGCCGCACTGTTCAAACGCATCCGAAACGATCTTGGTCAGCTGTTCTGTCAGTAATTTCATCTTTTCATTTCTCCTCTGTCTGTTCGTTCCTTGCGGGCGGGCTTTTTCGCCGCGCTGCGCGGACTGCCGCCGCTGAACGGGAGCATGATCGTATTTTTTATTATTTTACCACACCGTTCGGGATGATGCAATGCAATCGGCATTTTTCCGCTGATGCGCGGCGCTTTTCCTGCCCGCCCGGCCTTTCGTTGCATATCCCGCGTACAAGTGGTAAAATAATCTTATTGATTCCATCATCAGGCCGCATTGCCCGGCCGGACAAGAGGTGTTTGCCATGATTCTGGGCGCAGTGCTCGCCGGCGGCAGCGGAAGCCGGATGGGCGGCGGGGTTCCGAAGCAGTTTCTGCCGCTCTGCGGGAAACCGGTGCTGATCCGCACGCTGGAGCCGTTCTTCCTCTGTGAAGAGATCGAAAAAATCCTGGTGGCCGTGCCGGAAGGCTGGCAGGACAGAACCGCGGAGCTGGTGCAGAACGCATTCGGCGCGCCGGAACGCTTTGAGATCCTCCCCGGCGGCGGCGACCGGACGCAGTCGCTGCTGCTTGCAGCCGGGCGCGCCGCCCAGCTGGATCCTTCCGACGACGCGATCCTGATCACACACGACGGCGCCCGTCCGCTGGTCACCCCGGAGCTGATCCGGCAGACAGTGCAGGCCGCCCGCGAAACCGGCGGCGCCACAGCGGCAGTCCCCGCTGTGGATACCGTGGCAGTTGCCGACGGCGGCATGATCCGCCGCATTCCGGACCGCTCCGCGCTCTGGCAGATCCAGACCCCGCAGACCTTCCGTCTGGCGATGCTGCTCCGGGCTGCCGCATCGCTGAGCAGCGCCGAACGCGCCGGGCTGACCGATGCCTGTGGAATTTTTGCCGCGCGCGGGCTGCCCGTCCGTCTGGTTGCGGGCAGCCGGCACAATCTGAAGCTCACCACCCCGGACGACCTTCTGCTGGCCGAAGCGCTGCTCGGCTCCCGGCAGAAAAATACGCCATAACCAGCTGCTTCCGGCTTTTTCGCTTCGGGCGGTGCGCCGCGCAGAGCGGCTTGAACTCCGGCGCCGGCAATGCTATACTGTAATTCGGGTGATGACTGCATGAAATTTTTATTTTTGGGAACCGGAGCTGCGGATTGGCCCCTGAAAAAAACGGCGGATCTGCAGGAGTTCAGAAGGCTTTCCTCCGCTCTGATCGATCAGGTTCTGCTGATCGACCCCGGACCGCAGGTGCTGGACGCCATGCGGGAATACGGAAAAGATCCCGCGGCGGTGCGGTACGTGATCAATACGCACCGGCATGAAGATCATTACTGCGCCGAAACCGTCAGCGCGCTGACGGCGATGGGCGCACAGTTTACGGAACTGGCCGCGGGAGAAACGGCGCAGCTTGGCCGGTACACCGTATCGGCCTATGCGGGAAATCACGCTACGTGCGCCGGTACGGTGCATTTCATGATCACGGCTCCGGAATCGTCGGTGTTCTATGGGCTGGACGGCGCATGGCTGCTGTATGACGAAGTGCAGGCCATCCGGCGGCAGCGGCCGTCGCTGGCGGTGCTGGATGCGACGATCGGCGACGTGGACGGCGATTACCGCATTTTTGAGCACAATGATCTGCGGATGGTACTGGAAATGCAGAAAACATTGGCGCCCTATGTCGGCCGCTTCTGCATCTCACATATGGCGCGCACACTGCACACGGATCACAAAACGCTGGCAGAGCGGATGGCACGGCACGGCATCACCGTGGCTTACGACGGAATGGAAACCGATGTGTGACCGCCTCTTTCCCCGGCGCCGCATCAATTTCTTCCGGGTCTGCCCCGACCCATTCTGGAAAGGCAAGGTTACCTTATGAAAATTACGATCCCTTACCGGCGCGGGCGCATTGCCCAGTGCATCGGCTACGTTTTTTCCGCGGCGTTCCTGCTGGCGCTCATCACCGTTTTTTTCCGCATCGGTACGGCGGCGGCCGTCAGCTGCGCCCTGGTCACGATCCTGTTTTCCGTTTTTCCCTGCTGGATGGCCGTTCACACGGTCAGCCGGGCGATCCGGAAAACCGGCTGCTTCTCCATTACCTCCGACGGGCTGGAAAATATCGCCCATCCCCTTTCCGTCGGCTGTTTTCACTTTCCGCTCACCATCCGGCTGATCCCCTGGAGCTGCATCGATTCGTTCCGGATCGACCGCGCCGCCGGCGGAGAGCGGCTGCTGCTGATCACAAAGGATATTTCCGAATTTCCGAAGGGATATTCGCCGCTCGTGCGCGCGCTGCTGGAACGGGATCGGAACCGCAGCGTGTGCGGCTTTTCGCTGGACTCCCGTTCGGCCGGCGCCGATCCTCAGGAGCTGCTCTGCCTTCTGCAGCGCGAGCTGGAAAGCTTTCGCCGGCGCGATTATCCCGCCGGGTGGCCGGAAGCGATCCCTCCCATCGCGCCGGAAGACCCCGGGGAGCAGGATCCTCCCGGCGGCGATTCCTGATTGACTTTTGCCTGTGCAGAAGGTAAAATAAATGCAGAAGATCCTTTCCCGTTCCCGCCGTTTCCGAAGGGTTTGTCCCATTTTCCGGCGCCGGCGGATCCGGAAAACGATCGTTGAAATTCAAAAAAAGGAGTTGGGCTTTGTGGACGCATCCGGTCGAAGTAGAAATGCCGACAGCAGTTGTCACAGACGACGGGCAGCAGCGGGCCGCGTTCTTTCACAGGCCCGCTGCCGCCTCTTCTGACACACCCGGAAAACGCAGAACCGCCCGATCAACAGCGGACGCCTTCCTGCGTTTTGCCGCTGTACGTCTATGGCAGCCGAATGCGTTTTCCGCATTCGGCTTTTTGCTGTCTGCTTTTCTTCTGACCCATGGCGCCGCGGGTTTTCCGCCCGGCGGAGCCGCACAAATAATGCACGTCAGCAGAAAGGCATGATACAACATGGAAGAGCAGTATCATTTTGATGAATGGATGGAACTGGCGGAAAACCGCCGGTTCCGCGAACTGAAAGCGCAGCTGGTTGAACTCAACGAAGCGGATATCGCAGAATTTCTGGAGCAGCTGCCGCAGGAAAAGAGCGTTGTGGTGTTCCGCATGCTGCCCAAGGAACAGGCCGCCGATGTTTTTGCGTTCCTCCCGGCCGAGGTTCAGGGGCAGATCATCAACGGGATCACCGACACCGAGCTGAAAAACATTGTGGAAGACCTTTACGTCGACGACGCGGTGGATATGCTCGAGGAGCTGCCCGCAACGGTCGTCCGCCGCGTGCTGCAGAACGCTGCGCCGGACACCCGCCGGCTGATCAATCAGTTTCTCAATTACCCCGAAAACAGCGCGGGGAGCATCATGACCGCCGAATATATCGGGCTGAAAAAGGATATGACGGTGGAACAGGCGTTCGATTATATCCGCAAAAACGGCGTGGACAAAGAAACGATCTATATCTGCTACGTTACCGACGCGCAGCGTCATCTGGAAGGCGTCGTCACGGTCCGCGACCTTCTGATGCATTCCTACGAAACCGTCATCGGCGCCGTGATGGACGACAACGTGATCAAGGCGGTCACGACCGACGACCGCGAGGACGTGGCCGACAGCTTCAATAAATACGACCTGATCGCGCTGCCGGTGGTGGATCACGAAAACCGTCTGGTCGGCATCATCACCGTTGACGACGCCGTGGACGTCATGGAGCAGGAGGCCACCGAGGATATTGAAAAAATGGCCGCTATGGTGCCGAGCGACCAGCCCTATCTGAAACAGAAGGTCTGGGTCATGGCGCGCAACCGCATCGGCTGGCTGCTGGTGCTGATGGTCAGCAGCATGATCACCGGCGCGATCCTTGCCCATTACGAGCAGGCCTTTGCCGCGCTGCCGCTGCTGGTCACCTTTATTCCGATGCTGACCGATACCGGCGGAAATGCCGGCAGCCAGAGCAGCACCAGCATCATCCGCGGAATGACGCTGGGCGAAATCCAGCTGCGGGATCTCCCCCGCGTTGTCTGGAAAGAGACGCGGATCTCGTTTCTCTGCGGCGTGGTGCTCGGTCTGGTCAATTTTATCCGCCTGATCCTTGTATACCCCGGCCAGCCCATGGTCTGCCTGACTGTGGTACTGAGCCTGTTCGTCACAATCCTGCTGGCGCAGGTGATCGGCTGCATGCTGCCGCTGATCGCCGAAAAACTGCATCTTGACCCCGCCATTATGGCTGCTCCGCTGATCACGACGATCGTGGACGCCGTCAGTCTGGTGGTCTATTTTCAGATCGCGTGTTCGCTGCTTTCCGGGATCGGCTGATTCCGCTCTCTGCAACACCGTTCTGAGCAACAGAGGTGAACCGGGCAATGTCACAAACCGCGCTGAAAAAAGAATCGTATTTTCACAAATGCAGCTTCTGCAAAATATTTGAATCCACCGACAAAGCCCCCTCCGGTGCTCGTCTGCATTCGCACGATTACACGCAGATCTGGTACGTCACCAGGGGAGAATGCGAGCATCGTGTGGAAAACCGGAGCTACCGGCTGACCATCGGCGACACGTTTCTGATATTGCCCGAAATCGAACACCAGACGCTGCTCGCGGCCAATTCCTCCGCGATCTGCTGCGAATTTTCGCTCGAGGCTGTGCTCGGCTCCTCCGCCATGCAGGACAACATGAACAATGCGCTCAGCCTGATGAGCCTTTCCGTCTTTTTTCAGGATTCGAAAGAACGGCGTCCCCGCTTTCTGTTCCGCCCGGAAACCAACCGGAAGGTGGAACAGACCATGAGGAGTCTGCTGCAGGAATATGAGCAGGCGCTGCCGTATTTTGAAGAAATGCTGCGGACCGGCATTCAGGAGCTGCTGCTGCTCTTTATGCGCGAATTTTCGCTCTCTTCAAATTACTGGCACAGCCAGCGCGACCTGATCTACCTCAAATACAAGGAGCAGGTGGCTCCGGCGATCCGGTATATTGATGAAAACTGCACCTCTCCCATTACGCTGGACGAGGTCTGCCGGATCTCCGCTCTCTCCAAAACCTATTTCTGCCATCTGTTCAAGCTGATCACCCGGCAGACCTTTGTGGAATACCTCACCGCCCGGCGGATCAATGCTTCTCTGGAGCTGTTGGAAAACAGCACATATTCCATTGCCGAAATCAGCGACCGGCTGGGCTTCAGCAATCTTGCCTATTTTTCCAGAACTTTTAAAAAACAGACCGGCTGCTCCCCCAGCAGCTACCGCCGGAGCCATATGCAGAAATAACCCCGGCATCGCCTGCGGTTCTTTCGCCGCCGGGTAGCCAAAAGGCCAAAAAAACAAATCGGAAAATGTTCTTTGTCCGCCTCTGCAGAGCAGGGGCGGCTTTTATTTTACGAAATTGCAAAATATATGGATAATAAATAAACTCTTTTCAGCAGGATTCTGTTAAAATTGATACATACCAAACCGCTGCTGCTCCGTTCCGGCCGCCGGGCTTCTGATCCTGCCGGTTTTCCTGGCCGCGGAGCAGCGGACTCAAACTTCTGCAACATCAGGAAAGGATGAGAAACCAGTGAAAATCCGTTTGAAACACAGATGTCTGGCATTTTTCACCGCGATCTGTCTGATGATCGCTGCAACCACCCCCATCGTTCTGGGCGAGCCGGGGATCATGCCTCTTTCCGATCCTGCCGTTCTGGATCTTTATCTTTCTCCGGACGGCAGCGACAGCGCCGACGGGCTTTCTGCTTCCACCGCGCTGAAATCGGTCGCCGGAGCCAACGCGCTGCTGAACAGTTCGCCCTTTGACGGCAACGTTGTAATCCATATTGCCGAAGGCACCTATCAGCTGACTGCGAACACCTCCTGGACATACGCCGCACCCGGCAGAACGATCTCCTTTGAAGGCGCCGGTGAGGACAAGACCTTTTTCACCGGCCAGACCGGTCTGGATATCACGTTCCTGACGGTCAATTCCTGCGGCAGCACGTCGTTTTCCTTTCAGAATTTTACCGTGAGCAATGTCCGCAACGGCATTATCATGCGCGTCAGCAATGACGGCTCGGCGGTCACACAGGAAGGGGTTTCCGGATATTTTTCAAACCTCACCTTTTCCTGCCTCGGCGGTTATTACACGCGCAACATTACGCCGGGCGTGGCAGCCATCCAGCTGCTCGGCTCCTCCAACAACGTCATTGAAAACTGCAGCTTTATCAAGATCCGCGATTATATGGGGCTGAATATTCACGGCCTGTATATTTCCACCTTCTCGTGCAACAACACGGTGCGCAGCTGCCTGTTTGAAGATGTTCAGCCTGATCCGGTCCGCTTCCGCCGCGGCAGCAGCGACAACCTGGTTGAAGACTGCACCTTCAAAAACTCCGGAACCTATGCCTACTGCTCCGAATGGGAAGCCGGCCCTGCTGAACCGGAGGTCTGCTCCAATGTGGTGTTCCGCAACAACGAAATGTTCGGCGGATACGCAGGCGCGCCGATTCCCGCGATCATGATCTTCAATCCCGGAACCGATCAGGCGGCGGATGCCGATTCTTCCCGCCTGAGTGAATACGGCAACACGATCCACCCCAGCACTCTGAGCACGACCGTTCCTGCCGCCGTGAAAAATTATTCCGCCGTTGTGAACGGCGCGGCACTCTCCGGAACGATTCCCGTCTATTCCATCGACCGCTATGAACCGTATCTGAATGTTGACGACCTGGCATTCCTGCTGAAAGGAACCGCCTTTGAGTTCACCAGTTCTGCGGACGCAGACAGCAAAACCGTTACCCTCACCATCGGAAATTCTTCCTCCGTCAGTGCATTTTCCGTGCAGGCAGACGCCGCCGAGGGCGATCTGACCGCAGAACGCCTGCTGGAATGGCGCGTTGTCTGCGGTGAAAGCAGCAACGGCACCATGCCGGTCTTTCTGAAGGACGGCTCTTATTTCATCAGCCTGACTGCCGTGCGCGAAATGATGGATTTCCAGCTGACCGTGGATGACAGCGCCGCTTCGATCACGGTCACCACCGTCACCGAAACGATCACGGTGCCGGAAACGATCCAGGTTCTGAAGCTGAAGTTCCCGGACAGCTTTGAAAACAAGGGCGCAAACAACGGCAACTATGCCCTGACCGATCCGAACAATTACGATATCATTACCATGAACACCGCCGATCTGAGCGACATCATCCGTTTTGACGCGCTCATCCGCGACGGGGTACAGTATGCGATCGTCGCCATTCCGGTCGGCACAGGCGCCTACGGGATCCGCGAATGGAAAAACGCCACGATCAAGGATTACTACACGTTTGCCGACAGAAAATGGAGTCCTGCGTCCGGCGGCTATGCCGACAGCTTCCATACCACAGATGACGAATTTGTTTACTACGCGATCATTCCCGTCGGCGGCAGCAAGCCGAGCCAATACCCGCAGTTCCGCGTCGCCAAAAACTGGACGAGCGGCAGCATTTCGAATTATTCTCAGTTCTTTATCACCGATATTGAAAATTATCAGCCCCTGACTCCTGTTTCGTTTGATCCGCTGAACAAGCAGTGCAGCGCTGCGCAGAGTCTGAGCGCCGGCGATTATACGGCCGAAAGCTGGAATGCCGCAGAAGAAGCGCTGGAGCAGGCCAAACAGCTGCTGAAAAACGCAGGCGCCTCGCAGGAGGCGATCAACTCGGCTGCCGAAGCGCTGAAGGCTGCGCTGGACGCCCTTGTGCCGCTCGGCGACAAAACCGAGCTGAATCGGGAGCTTGAGCAGGCCAAGCAGCTGGATGTCTCCCTGTACACCGAAGCAAGCGCAAAACGGCTCGCCGAAGCGATCGCTGACGCCGAACGGGTTGCCGCCGATGCAAACGCCGTTCAGGGCGACATCAACGGAGCGCTGGAAAAGCTTTCGACCGCTGTTGCCGAGCTTGAGCTGACTTCAGGTTCCTCTGCGGGAGACAGCAGCCTGCCTGACGGCACATCGTCCTCCGATGTTTCTTCCTCCGATGCATCTTCCGATGTATCTTCCTCCGGCGCATCTTCCGAAGGCTCGCCGCTGACCGGCGGAACCTCCGCGCTCTTCCTCTTCGTCTTTGCCGGAACGTGCGCTGCCTTTGCGCTGCTGCTTTGCCGGCAGAAGCTCGACCGGAAGGAAACGGAAGAATAAACAACCCCAACACCTGAACGGCGTGCAGGCCCGGCCATCCTGAGCCGCGCCCGCTTCTGCCGCCTGCGGGACCGGAACCGATATGGGATCATCCATCCGTATCGCGTTCCGGTCTTTTTTGTTCCTGTTCTGCGGGATTTACAAAGTCGTTTTGCATATGCTATACTTAAAAAAAGTCTTTTCTGCCGGGCCTTAGGCACGCAGAAGGAAGGGACGGTTTTCCTGATGAAGCATCACGGGCTTAACAGCGAGCAAACCAAAAAAAACAATCGGCTTCTGGTGTTAAACCTGCTCTGTACCATGCAGAACGCGACCCGAACCGAAATTACGAACCGCATCGGGCTTGCAAAAATGACCGTTACCAACATCACGGCCGATCTTCTGGCAAACGGGCTGATCTACGAAAAGGAAACGATCGATCCCAAACGGAAGGGCGCCGGCCGCCGCCAGATGCTGCTGAGCCTTTCGCCCGATTCGCCCGCGGTGGTCGGCGTATGGCTTTCGCGCGATTTCTGCATGGGGATCGTCACCGGAATGAATCTGCAGGTGCTCGGACGGATGCAGATCGACTTTACCGCCGGTGAAAACGCCGGCACGATCACCGAAAAGATCGTGCAGCTGGTGCAGGGGCTGACGCGCGGCCTGAACCGGAAGATCGCCGGCGTCGGCATCGCCTCCATCGGCCCGCTGGAGATCCGCAGCGGGGTCATTCTGAACCCGCCGAACTTTTACCAGATCAAAAATTATCCGCTGGCCGGTGAACTGAGCGCACGTCTGCAGCTGCCGGTTTTTCTGCAGAACGACATGAACGCCAGCGCTCTGGCCGAAAAATATTTCGGTGCCGCCGCCGATATGAAGGATTTTGTTTATCTCGGTCTGACCAACGGCATCGGTGCCGGGATCGTCATGCGGGAAAGCCTGTTCGAAGGATCGCGCGGCTTTTCCGGCGAGATCGGTCACATGTCCATCGACTGCAACGGCCCGTTCTGCCAGTGCGGAAACCGCGGCTGTCTGGAAACGTTCGTCAGCGTGCCGAAGATCATCCAGCAGTTCAACGCCGCCTTTGGCCGCAGCATGACCTCCTTTGCCGAGGTCTGCGATTTCTGCAGCGCTCACCCGGAAGGCGATGCGCTGATGGAAGAACTCTGCAGCAGGCTTTCGGTGGCCCTTGTCAACCTTTGCAACGCGCTCGACCCCGAAGCGGTCATCATCGGTCATGACGGCGCTTTTCTGAACGACCGCGATTTTGTGCGGATCTCTGAACGCGTGAACAGCCGTGTTCTGGCAAAGGATTCCTCCCACATCAAATTTCTGCGCAGCTCGTTCGGCCCGCTTGCCCCGGTATACGGCGCCGCCGTGGTGGTGCTCCGCCGCATTTTTGACGGCAAGCTGATGTATGATGAAATTTTCCCGGAATAAAAAGACTTTTGCCCTTTGGAAAAACCGGCGGCAGTCCTCTGTTCCCAAAGCGGGAACGGACGGCTGCCGTTTTTTTGCTGCCGGTCTGGCGGCAGGAGATATTTCATATTTTTACAAAATATGATTGACTTTTCCTTCTGATTGCGATATAATTGTAATAAAGTTAAAATGTAGGATTTCAGAAACAGACTTCGCGCAGTTTTGGGGACGCCGGCTGCCGCTTTCGGCAGACCTGCATACCGAACAGCGGCAGCCTTTTTCTGAGCCGGTAAACATCAAAGGGGGATTTTTATGAAAAAGACGCTTTCTCTTCTGCTCTGCTCGCTGCTGACGTTTTTGACCATCGGCTGCAAAAATACTCCCCCCGCAGCATCACCGATCGACCAACATCAGCCGCTGATGGAACAAATCGTTTCCCGGACGGAAAATGGATACTCTTTTTTGGGGCTTGACTGGGGAATGCGGCGCGAGGATGTGCTGAAAAAGCTTGGACTCACCCAAACTGACATTATACGCGAAACAGCAGATCGATTTGTTGTTTCGTTTCATACCGATGAACTGAATACCGACGGCAGCCTGGAATTCATTTTTGAAAACGAAGAATTTCAGCTTGGTGTTTGCGTCATTCAAGTTGACCCGAACCATAAGGACGCCATTTTAAAATGGGTTTCCGATTCTGCCGAAGTATTGACGCTGGACTCTTCGTGCAGCGAAGACTGGCTCAGCGGCAAAAACACCCTGCTGACCAGCGACCGAACGCTTGGACTGGCCGATCAGGTAAATTTCTATTTTGTGGGTCTCTCTTCAGCCGTTCAGGAAGGCCTTGAAATCGATGTGTGTCCAAACGGAAAAACCACTCTGCTTGGATAAAAACCGGCGGCAGTCCTCCGTTCCCAAAGCGGGAACGGACGGCTGCCGTTTTTTTGCTGCCGGTCTGGCGGCAGGAGATATTTCATATTTTTACAGAATATGATTGATTTTTCCTTCCGATTGCGATATAATTGTAATAAAGTTAAAATGTAGGATTTCAGAAACAGACTTCGCGCAGTTTTGGGGACGCCGGCTGCCGCTTTCGGCAGACCGGCATACCGAACAGCGGCAGCCTTTTTCTGAGCCGGTAAACATCAAAGGGGGATCTGTTATGAAAAAGACGCTTTCTCTTCTGCTCTGCTCGCTGCTGATGTTTTTGACCGTCGGCTGCAAAAATGCATCCCCTGCTTCGGCGTCGCTGCAATTTGACGCCTCGAAGGAGCTGTTCCCGCAAATCGTTCAGCGCACCGACGAGCACTACACGTTTCTGAATCTGGATTGGGGGATCTCCAGAGACGAAGCGCTCGCAAAGCTCAGCCTGACCGACGGGGCAGTTTCCGAAATGACCGACACAAAGGTGTTCCTGCCCTTTTATTCCGATGAACTGAAGGCAAGCGGCCGGGTTGTCCTCTATTTCTCCCAAAGCGGGCTGTGCCTTGGCCAGTGCTTCATCGAAACAGACCGGGATCACCGGCAGGAGCTGGCAGGCTGGGCGGAACACTACCGGGATGCTTTTCAGCTTTCGGGCGTTGACTGGACCGAAACCGGAACGCTGAGCGGTTCCTTTGAAGACGGCGACGAAGTCGATATCCAGTTCTGCGAGCGCGCCGCAAACGAAGGCGACCTCTACCTGATCATTTCTGTCGGCCGCCACAACGTGACGGAACTGAATTTTGAGTCGTTCGTTTCGCCGTAACAGGCAAAACAACATCGCACAGACCGTAATTGAAAAAGCGCCCGCCGTTTCACCTTTTCGGTGTGAAGCGGCGGGCGCTGCTGCGCTATTCGTAAAAACCGGCGGAAAAATACCATCGGTCGCCCGTGTACCCGGGCGCAGGAGAATCCACTCCCAAAAACAGATCTTTGTTTGCCTGCAGCAGCGACTTCGCACGGATCGACGCCGCATTCATACTGCGCCAGTCAAGCTTTTCCAGCTCATCATACCGCACATGCAGCAGATATTTTGCGCTGCGCGCGGTGTCGGTCTCCTCGCTCTGCGCCAATGTCAGCAGATACAGCACCGATTCGTCTCCCAGTTTTTCAAACAGCGCCACATCCGCCTGCTGCGCAGGGTTTTCCCGGTGGCGTTCTGTGTTCACCCGGGCGATCATGGCGTCCGGCACAGAAAAATTCAGCGCCAGAAACATTGCCGCCGCAGCAGCAGTCACCGCACGCCCGACGTACAGCCCGCTGTGAAAGCATCCCAACAGCAGAAGCAGGAATACCACCGCCAGCAGCAGCATGAACCAGGAGGTGTAAACGCGCAGCGGCGTCAGCCCAAAGACGTTGATGTACATCACCATTTTGGAAAATGCAGACGCGATCAGCGCCAGCGTCAGCACGGTCAGCACCGAAACACTCACCCTGACCGCTGCGCTGCCATGATCCCGGGAACAGACGGCAGCCAGCATCAGAACCAGATTGATAGCCGCAACTGCCGTCAGTTCAAAGAAGCCCCGGCGCGCGTATGCCGAATAAACGGTATCCGTCGGCAAACGGCCCCAGACCGCAGAAAACAGGTAATTGAACTGGATCACCAGGAAACAGCAATAGATCACGCTGCAAACAGCGATCACCGTGACGGCAATGGCAGAATCGGACGAAAACCGTTTTGCAGACTCCGCCTGCCGCGCCTGCTGCGGACGGCGCTTGCGGCGGGCTGTGTAAAAAGCGGAAAAAATAAAAATCGCCAGAATACATCCGATCAACAGATCGGCAAGGATGTTCCAGACCGTTTCCCCGATGCTGCCCACCATGCTGCTCACTGCGGCTTCAAATGCCTCATCGGCCGAAACCAGCAGCAGCAAAACCACCGCAGCCACCGGCACCGAAGCGGCCATGCCGGGCAGGATCCTGCGCCACGCCGTTCCTTTTTCGATTTTCGGGGAAGAGCTGATGGTACGGAAAACCGCGTCTGCACTGACAAACGGCGCACAAAATGCACTTTGCCACAGGTCGCGGAAAAAGCCTCTGCCCCCGCGGCCGAACATTGCACCGATATGCAGCGAAAGAAACAGGTAAACGCCGGTCAGATTCAGAGCGGAAAGCATCCGGTTGGAAAACAGCCCGATACAGCACAGCAGCAGGACCGTTACCGCACCGAACGGCCATCCGGCGGAAATCCGGAATTTTTCATTCCCCGTTCCGTACCAGACCGCTGTTCCGTACACCGCAGCGGCCAGCAGAATGGCAGAAAAGCCGGGCTGCACAGGCAAAAACAGCCATTCGCGCACCAGCACCCCCAGCGCGGCCGCCAGCAGAACCAGAAAGAATTCCCTCCGGTCGGCCTCAAACGGCGGCTTTGCTGCCGGCAGCACCGGCGGCGGGTATGATCCGTTGATCGGCCGGTTCTGCGCTCCCTGCGGGAACGGAGGCGGCTGCGGAACCGGCGCGGCAGCGGGCTGCATCTTTGCCTCCCCCTCACAAGCCGCATTTCTGCTGTTGTTTGCGAATTCATCGTTCACCGAAACCATCCTTTCAATCAGAAAAATCAGAAAGCAGGGTCTTTCACCTTGCTTTTATTATATCCGATTATTATTGAAAGTCAACTGTAATTTATCGTTTTTCAATAATTTTATTTTAAAAAACAAAAATAAAGCGATCAGGAAACCTTTTTGGTTCCTGACCGCTTTGTTTGTTAGCTCTTTTTGTAACGAGCTCTTCATACCACAAAGCTTTCGGGCTTTTACCGTTTTTCCGCCTGCTTTCCAACTGCAAGCTGCTCTGCCTTCAAAGTAACTTTAAAGCAGTGCAGCACCTGATCAATGGAAGGCACCGCCGGGCAGTCCGTTTCAATCATTCGGATTAGATGATCAAATTGTGCACCGGTAGGCTTGCGGTCACTTTGTAGATTGATTGTTTCGTATTGCTGCTCTGGATAATGGTATAGTTCGATCAGGTCTCCTTCCTCCTGATTCATCTGTCTGTCCTTCCGATAGATCAGCCGGATACGACCTTTTGGACCAGCAAATTCCTTTAGATTATCTGATGCAAGCGTATTACTCCACCCGGCTTCATAGTATCCGACAGATCCATCCTCCAGCTTCAGCGTCATAATGCCGTAATTGCACCGGTTTTCGGGAACACTTTCTTCTGTTCGCATTCCTGCCGCCGTAACATCCTGAACACGGGAACCTGTAAACCATTCAATCACATCAATATAGTGTACGCCGCAATCCACGATCGGAGAAGTATTCCGGATCAAAGAAAGATATCTGTTCCAGTTCATGGTATGATGATTCTGCACCATACGAAAAATGATTGGATGGCCAATCACATCACTTTGTATCATTTCGGCAATTTGCTGATAACTCCGATTATGGCGCAGGATATGACCGACCAACACCTTACACTGGGGATTTTCTTTTACCAACCTTACAAATTCTTCACCTTCCTGCAGACTGGTGGAAATCGGTTTTTCGCATAAAACATGCTTCCCTGCTGCCAGGCATTCTTTCAGCAGCGGCAGATGTGAGGAAGGATAAGTTGCTATGATCACGAT
>JAQXJH010000139.1 GCA_029008595.1 Bacillota bacterium | reverse complement strand
AGGGCGGCAATCCGGAGGCGTTTGCTCTGCCGCGGCCGCATGTCGCCGGCAGTCCTTACGACTTCAGCTTTTCCGGTCTGAAAACCGCCGTGATCAACCTCATTCACAACGCACAGCAGAAAGGGGAAACGCTGCCGGTCGCCGATCTTTCGGCATCCTTCCGCCGCGCGGTCGTCGATCTGCTGACGGAAAATTTCCTGCTGGCGGCAAAAGATCTCGGTTACAGCACGCTGGCGCTGGCGGGCGGAGTTTCGGCCAATTCCGAACTGCGCGCGCGGCTGGAAGCGGAGTGCGCCGCAAGCGGGCGAAGGCTTTTCGTTCCGCCGCTCTCGCTCTGCGGGGACAACGGCGCAATGGTGGGCGCGCAGGGATACTATGAATTTCAGGCCGGAAATCTGGCAGGTACAAAGCTCAACGCGGTCGCGTCGCTGCCGATCGATCAGTGCTGAAAGCAGAAGTAACAAAAAGCGATTGAAAAACCTGACAAAATATTCACAATTTCTTTCTTGATAAACGGAACGCTTTCCAGTATAATAAGGCAGAGTATTATCCTTTTGTCAGCAAGGCGAAATGCTTGAAGAGAGAATATTTCGGCGTTGCAGTTCTGCTGGAAAAAAGAATGGTAAATACCGAAAGGAGCAAAATCACAATGACAAAGAATCCGACTCTCCTCAAATGGCTTGAGGACATGAAGCAGCTTCTGAATCCGGATCAGGTCGTCTGGATCGACGGTTCCGAGGAACAGCTGGAGGCTCTTCGCGCCGAGTCTGTCCGGACCGGCGAAATGATCAAACTGAATGAGGAAAAGCTGCCGGGCTGCTATCTGCACAGAACGCTGCCGAACGATGTTGCGCGCGTGGAAGACCGCACCTTCATCTGCTCCAGAACAGAAGAAAACGCCGGCCCCACCAATCACTGGTGCGATCCGCAGCAGATGTATAAAAAACTGTATGATATCGCCCGCGGAAGCTATCAGGGCCGCACGATGTATATCATTCCGTTCTCCATGGGCCCGATCGGTTCCCCGATCGCCAAGATCGGCGTCGAGGTTACCGATTCCATCTATGTTGTGCTCAACATGGCGATCATGACCCGCGTGGGCGAAAAAGTGCTCGAAGTGCTCGGCGACAGCAACGACTGGGTGCGCGGCCTGCACTGCAAATGCAATGTTGATCCGGAAAACCGCTATATCTGCCATTTCCCGGAGGACAACACCATCATCTCCGTCAACTCCGCCTACGGCGGAAACGTTCTGCTCGGCAAAAAGTGCTTTGCGCTGCGCATCGCTTCCTATCAGGGCTGGAAGGAAGGCTGGATGGCAGAGCATATGCTGATCCTCGGCCTGCAGAATCCGCAGGGTGAAGTCAAATATATCGCCGCTGCGTTCCCGTCTGCCTGCGGAAAGACGAATCTGGCCATGCTGATCCCGCCGAAATACCTGCGCGACAAAGGCTACAAGATCTGGACCGTCGGCGATGATATTTCCTGGATGAAGATCGGCGAGGACGGCCGCCTGTATGCCATCAATCCGGAAAACGGCTTCTTCGGCGTGGCGCCCGGCACCAACGAGCATTCCAACTTCAACGCTCTGGAGAGCACCAAGAAAAACACGATCTTTACCAATGTTGCGCTGAATCTGGACGACAACACGGTGTGGTGGGAAGGCCTGAACAAGAACCTGCCGCAGAACGCGCTCGACTGGAAGGGCAACAAATGGGATGCTTCCAAATTCAATAAGGCCGACAAATCGACCTGCGCAGCTCATCCGAACTCCCGCTTTACCGCTCCGGCCAAGAACTGCCCCTGCATTTCCGATGAATTCGACAAGGGCGCCGGAGTTCCGATTTCGGCCATCATCTTCGGTGGACGCCGTGCAAAGTGCGCTCCGCTGGTTTATCAGTCCTTCGACTGGGTCAACGGTGTGTTTATCGGCTCTGCCATGGCTTCCGAAACGACCGCGGCCGCTGCCGGCGCCGTCGGCGTTGTCCGCCGCGACCCGATGGCCATGCTGCCGTTCTGCGGCTACAACATGGGCGATTATTTCGCACATTGGCTTGAAATGGGTAAAAAGCTGGGCGACAAGGCTCCGAAGATCTTCAACGTCAACTGGTTCCGTACCGATGACGAAGGCAACTTTGTGTGGCCGGGCTTCGGCGACAATGCCCGTGTCCTGAACTGGATCATCGACCGCTGCGAAGGCAAGGCCGACGCAACGGAGACCGCGATCGGCTATGTGCCGAAGCCGGAGGATATCGACCTGACCGATCTGGATATGGATCAGGAAACGCTCAAGAGCATTCTGAAGGTCGACAAGGACGTCTGGGAGAAGGAAGCCGAAGAGATTGAAGAGCATTACAAGAAGTTCGGCGATAAGCTCCCGGCGGAGCTGAAGCAGCAGCTGGCCGGTCTGAAGGCCCGTCTGGCGAAAATGTAATTCTTTTGACCCTTTGCGGCGGCATCGTGTTTTGCGGTGCCGCTTTTTTGTTGTGTTCGGGGAAAACTTGTGATACAATGAAACTCACATTGGATTGCCCGTTTTTGCCGCCTTCCGGTTCGGGCGATGAAAAACATGCTTTGACCGGCACCGCACCGGTGCGTTTGTAAAAAAGGAGTTGACCGCTATGGAAATTCCACGCGAGGAACAGGAATATCTGCAGCAGACGCTTGCCCTGCTGCAGGAAGAGCTGCAGCGCCGCACGAAGGGCCATGAAGAAATTGCGCAGGATCTGTATGAAAAACGCAGATACCTCTGGCAGGAACTGATCGGCAATGACCGCGCCGTACAGGACAGCTATGAAAAAAGCTCGCAGATGTCGGATATCAAGGAAAGCGAAAAGGCGGAGGACAGCTCGCAAAAGCAGATCGCAAAGCTGCGCCGCATGCTGCAGGTGCCGTATTTTGCGCGGATCGATTTCCGGGAGGAAGGCGATTCCTCCGCAGAAAAAGTCTACATCGGAAAATTCGGCTATACCGATCTTTCAACGTTTACGCCTGTCGTTTGTGACTGGCGCAGCGAGATCGCTTCCCTTTACTACAATTTTGCGCCCGGCGCCGCAGAGTACACCTGTCCGGACGGAACGATCCGGGGAGAAATGACCCGCAAGCGCCAGTTCCAGATCGAGCGCGGCACGCTGCTCGGCTGCTTTGACACCGAAATGGCGATCGAGGATCAGTTCCTGCAGAGGATCCTCGGCGCAAAAGCCGGCGAATCGATGAAAACGATCGTGGAATCGATCCAGAAGGGGCAGGACGAGGTGATCCGCGATACCGAAAGCGCTGTCGTGCTTCTGCTCGGCTGCGCGGGCAGCGGCAAGACCTCGATCGCCCTGCACCGACTGGCCTATCTGCTGTACCGTTCGCGCAACACGCTTTCCGCGTCGGACTGCATGATTTTTTCGCCGAACAATCTGTTTTCGGAATATATCGATTCCGTTCTGCCGGATCTCGGCGAGGAAAGCGTCTGGCAGACCACCTTTGCGGATTTTGCCTCCTCGATTTTCGGCAAGGACTACGACGTGCATTCCTACCTGCAAAGCATAGCGGACGGCGTTTCTCCGCTGCAGGAAAAGAAGGGAAGCGCAGAATTTGCCGGAGCGGTGCGCGCTGCCTGTGAAGCGTTTGAGAGGAACCTGCGCTTTTCCGATCTGGTTTTTGCGCATCAGACGGTTTTTTCCGCGGAAGAGCTTGCGGAGCATTTTCTGCACAACCGCCGCTCTCTGGGCTATATGCAGAGCATCAGCCGTCTGCGCAATGAGATTCTGCACCGCCTGGATGTCGAGAAGGAAAATGTCCGGCAGCGCGTTGCGGACGAGCTGGTCGAGCAGTTCGGGATCGGAAGCTTTCTTTCGGAAAAGGATCTGGCCGTTTCCGCCCGCGCCGAGACCATTCGCCGCACGCAGGAACTGGAGCAGTCGTTTGACGCCAGATACCGTCCCGATTGCTTTGCGGTCTATGCCGCTCTGCTCGAAAAAACATTCGGCGCCGGGGAGCGGGCAGCGTTTGAAGCGCGCCTTGCCAATCGGGTGATCTGGTTTGAGGACGCCGCGCCGCTGCTTTATCTGATGATGCGCTTTGGAATGCTTTCGCAGCAGAAGCGCATGCGCCATATTATCATTGACGAAGCG
Organism: Bacillota bacterium; assembly: GCA_029008595.1. Taxonomy (GTDB): domain Bacteria; phylum Bacillota; class Clostridia; order Oscillospirales; family Acutalibacteraceae; genus CAKXIK01. The sequence continues at coordinate 16,265 of JAQXJH010000139.1, read as the reverse complement.
CAGGATTATTCCGAGCTGCAGTTCGCGCTGCTGCTGGAGATGTATCCGCACGCGTATTTCACCATCCTCGGCGATCCGAAGCAGGCGCTTTCCGGCAGCGGCGAATTCTGGCGTGCAGCCGCGCATGCCAGCGGACGCACGTTCCGGCGCTACGAACTGGATGTGAACTATCGCAGCAGCAAGGAAATTGTGGAGTTCACCAATGCGCTTGCCGGTGCAGAGCTTTGCCGGCCGATCGACCGCAGCGGCGGCCCCGTTGTGCATAAAACCGTTGCCCCGCAGGAGCTTGCAGAGGGGATCTCGTCTTTTCTGGACGAAGGGGAACCGGATGAACTGCGCGCGGTGATCTGCGCGGACGGCGAAGAGTGCAGCCGGATCTTTGCGGAACTTCACCGCTCAGACTGCTGCCTGCTGACGCATGAATTCTCCGCCAGGAACAAGCCGGTCTGCGTGCTGCCGGTCTATCTGGCCAAGGGGCTTGAGTTTGACCGCGTGGCCGTGATCTCCGGCGAAAAGATGACCGGCAACCGTCTCTACGTTGCCTGCACGCGTGCGCTGCACAGGCTGGCGCTGTTTGAAACAAAATAAGATCCGGATCTGTTTTTTCGGCATGTGCTTCCTGAAGAGGCGCATGCCGTTTTTTGTGCCCTGCAGACGGCCCGGTTTTGTTGAAACAGGAGCAGAAACAAAACAAAATTGCACCGAATGCTTTCAGAACGCATATTGTGGAACGAACTGCAAAGGAGGGATTCCATGCTGCTGGATTGGCTCGGCAACGTTATCATCGTGCTTTTGGGGCTGATCGGCGTCACGGAAGTGGTGAGGCTGATCGTTTTCTGGATGCTTTCGCCGGGGAGGGGAGAGAAAATGCTGATAGTCGTTCCGGTCACCGGTCATGACGAAGAAGCTGAATTTGTGCTGCGCAGCGCCGCACAGCGGGCAAAATGGATGGGCGGCAAGGATGAAAAACGCGTGTTCTGTGTCGATTGCGGCATGGAAGAAGAAACGCGCCGCATCTGCGAGACCGTCTGCCGGGAATACCGTTTTATGGAGATCATAACGCCGGAGGAATTGGGAGTCCGTTTCCGCCCGGAAGAATAAACGGCGGGAAAACCGCGTTTTTCCGCCGGGAAGGTTGTCAGCCGTTGAGATTCGGCGTAAAATGTATTATACTAAGAACAATGGTGCCGGAGAGACGGATGATCCCGCGATCAAAAAGGTGTGTCTGCCGGCAGAAGAAACGCTGCGCTTTACGGGAATGGGAGATCATGCAGGAAGAAAAAGAGCTTCTGGAGCTTTCCGGAACAGCGGAATCGATCACGTTCCGCAACGAGGAATCCGGTTTTACGGTTTTTGAATTGAATACCGGGCGGGAAATGGTCACGGTTGTGGGCGTATTGGCGGAAGTTCTGCCGGGCGAGCAGCTGCGGGTCAGCGGCAGCTGGTCGGTGCACGCGACGTTTGGCCAGCAGTTTCGCGCAGAAATGGTGGAACATATCCGGCCGAAGACCTCGTCGGCCATTTTCCGGTTTCTGGCGTCCGGCGCGATCAAAGGCGTCGGCGCCGTGACCGCGAAAAATCTGGTGGATGCCTTTGGAGATCAGACGCTGGAGATCATTGAAAACGAACCGGAACGGCTGTGCGAGCTGAAGGGAATCACACCGATGCGGGCGCAGCGGATCTGCGCCGAATTCAAAAAAATGTTCGGTGTCCGTGAGGTTATGCTCTTTCTCGGCGAATACGGCATCACCCCGGCGGAAGCAATGCGCGTCTGGAAGGTGTGGGGCGTCAATACAGTTGACCGCATCAAGGGGAACCCTTATCTGCTTTGCACCGAAGGGCTGCGCATCGGCTTTGAACGGGCCGACGCCATTGCGCAGGCAATGGGATTTGCCGCAGACGACCGTATGCGCGTGCGCGCGGGAACGGTTCATGTGCTGCGGCATAACTGTGCTGCCGGCCATACCTGTCTGCCGCGGGATCAGCTGGCGCAGACGGCGGCGGCGATGCTCAGCGTGACACTGGAACAGGTGGAAGCCGGGCTGACTGAAATGGTGCAGGACGCCACGCTGGAGGAAGAACTGCTGCAGCGGCCGGCCGGGCCGCGCTCCTTTATATTTGCGCCCGCCATGCACCGCGCCGAGCTTTATGCCGCCGGGCGGCTGAAAATGATGATGGCGTTTCCGCCGCAGCGCTTTTACGACGTAGAGGAGGATATTGCCCGGATCGAAAAAGAACTGGGGATCCGCTACGAAGCGCGGCAGAAGGAAGCGATCACGCGGGCGCTGTCGCAGGGGATCCTGATCCTGACCGGCGGCCCGGGTACCGGAAAAACCACAACGCTCAACGCAATGATCCGTATCCTGAAGGATCGCGGGCAGCGGGTGGCTCTGGCGGCGCCCACCGGCCGGGCAGCCAAGCGGATGAGCGAGCTGACCGGTCAGGAGGCCAAAACCATTCACCGCCTTCTGGAGGTCGGGTGGGATCAGGAGGATCATCCCGTTTTCGGGCGGAATGAAAAGAATCTGCTGGAATGCGATGCGCTGATCGTGGACGAGCTTTCCATGGTCGATTCCGCGCTGTTTTCCAGCCTTCTCTGTGCCATGCCGCTGGGCTGCCGGCTGGTGCTGGTGGGCGACAGCGACCAGCTGCCGTCGGTCGGGCCGGGGGACGTGCTGCACGAGCTGATCGCGTCGGGCGTGCTGCCGGTGGTTCAGCTGCAGGAGGTGTTCCGCCAATCGCTGCAAAGCCTGATCATTGCCAATGCGCACCGCATCGTCCGGGGAGAAATGCCCGATCTGCGGGACAGAAAAAGCGATTTCTTCTTCCTGCCGGACAGCAGCCGCGAAGGAATTCAGAAAACGATCGTGGAGCTTTGTGCCGCGCGGCTGCCGAAACGGTACGGATATTCTCCTTTCGGAGAGATCCAGGTGCTCTGCCCGGGGCGCAAGGGGGCGCTCGGCGTTTCCGAAATGAATCTGCAGCTGCAGCAGGCGGTCAATCCGCCCGCGAGACAAAAACGCGAGATAACGCTGCATTCCATGCTCTTCCGTGAGGGAGACAAGGTGATGCAGATCAAAAACGATTACGATATTTCCTGGACAAAGCCGGACGGAACAACCGGCAGCGGTGTGTTCAACGGCGATATCGGTATTCTGGAAACGATCGACCGCGCTGCGCAGTCCATGGTGATCCGTTTTGATGACCGCGAAACCGTCTATCCGTTTGAGCTGGCAGAAAACCTCGATCTGGCTTATGCGGCCACGGTGCATAAAAGTCAGGGAAATGAGTTTGAAGCGGTCGTTATGCCGATGTATCCGGGGCCTCCGCAGCTGTATTACCGCAATCTGCTTTATACGGCGGTCACCCGCGCAAAATCGCTGCTGATCCTTGTCGGGCGCACCGATGTGGTGGCGCGGATGGTGGAAAATAACCGCAGAACAAAGCGCTATTCCGGATTGTCGGAATTTCTGACCCGTGAGGACTGAAAAAGCTGTTTCCGGGCAGTCAAAGAGAGGAAAAGCCTGATGCCTGCGTTACTGTTCAGAGGATTGGAATGGATCTTTCCGCCGCGCTGCCCTGTCTGCGGCAGCGTGATCTCTCAGGCCGAGGTGTTCTGCAGGGAATGCGAAAAGAAGTTTCCGCATCGCCCGCGGAGCTTTCTGCTCCGGGGAGAAACCGCCGGTCTCGATGCGCATTGCGCCGTGCTGTTTGCTTATGAAGGAGAATTGCGCAAAGCGGTGTTGGCGTTTAAATTCCGGGGCTTCCGCGGCGCCTCGCGTGGCTTCGGAATCCGGATGGCACAGGCGGTGCAGCAGCGCGCCGGCAGCGATTGCGTGGTCACCTTTGTGCCGATGGATCGTTCCCGCCGTCTGGAGCGGGGCTATAATCAGGCGCAGCTGCTGGCGCAGGAAGCTGCCCGGCAGCTTGGTTGTCCGTGTCTTCCGCTGCTGCGGAAAACGCGCGTTACCGCGCAGCAGCACACGCTCAGCCGGGACAAACGGCGGGAAAACGCGCGCGGAGCCTTTGCCGCATCGGAACAGGCCGCCGGCAAAAACATTGTTTTGTGCGACGATATCGTTACGACCGGGGAAACTTTGCGCGAATGTGTCCGGGTATTGCGGAACGCAGGCGCAAAATCGGTGATCTGTGCCGCAGTTGCGCTCGCCGGTGTTGAAATCGGAACAGAAATAGATTACAATAATAAAAATACATGAAATCTCAACGGGCGGGAATGATGCAGATACCCGATCACGTTATCTGAATAAGGAGCTGGAAAATATGCCTGGTGCAGACATGGGGATCGATCTTGGAACTTCCAATACGTTGATATATCTTTCGGGCAAAGGGCTTGTGCTGGATGAACCGTCGGTTGTGGCGATCGACCGTGAGGACGGCTCGGTGATCGCAATGGGAAAAGAAGCGCAGCGCATGATCGGCCGCACATCCGACCGGGTGGAGGTGCTCTGCCCGCTGAGCGGCGGCGTTATTTCGGATTACGATTATACCGAACAGATGGTGATCTCATATATCAAAAAGGTTTCCAACAATGCGGTGTTCAATCCGCGGATCGTCATGTGTGCGCCGGGAGATATCACCGAAGTTGAACAGCGCGCGCTGCTCGATGCGGCACATGCCGCAGGCGCACGGAAAATCTGCCTGATGGAAGAGCCTGTTGCAGCGGCGATCGGCGCCGGGCTGGATATTTCCGGGCCTCACGGCAGCGCGGTGGTGGATATCGGCGGCGGTACAACGGATATGGCGGTGCTGACGCTCGGCGGCGCGGCTGTGTCGCGTTCCCTGAAAACCGCGGGAAAAGCATTTGATGAAGAGATCATCCGCTATGTGCGGCGAAAATATAATATCATCATCGGGTCGCGGATGGCCGAGCAGGCAAAAATCGCGATCGGCTGTGTGATTTTGCCGGAGGAGGAACAGTCGTTCCGTATCAAAGGGCGGGACGCGCTTCTCGGCCTGCCGCGCGCGGTTGATTTCACATCGGCCGATATGGTGGAAGCCCTGCTGCCGCCGGCGATGGTCATTGTCAAAGCGATTCAGAATCTTCTGGAAAATACGCCGCCGGAGCTGATCGGCGACCTGTACGAGGAAGGGATCGTCCTCACCGGCGGAGGAGCGCTGACGGCCGGGTTGGATCGTCTGGTTTCGGAACGGACGCACCTGAAAGCGCGCGTTGCGGACGATCCGCTGACCTGTGTGGCGCGCGGCGCCGGTCAGGCACTGTATTATCTGGATCATCTGCGGGAACCGCTCGCCTGCACGCTGAATCCATTGACGGAAAAAGAATGACCGCCGCGTTTCCGGCCAAGGAAAAACAAAGAAAAAACCGGTGCAGTCTGTGAACTGCACCGGTCAATTTTTTTCAGCGGACGGCGGGAACTGCATGCGGGTAAAGACGGTATGTAACGCCTTCTTCGGAAACCATCGAGAACATCACATCCGGCAGCAGCCGGCGAACCATGACGACAAAGCTGTTCGGGTCGTCGGAAGGCATACCGGTAAAAACAACGGAATGGCGGTTGGCGTGGATAAAGCGGGCTGCCGTGATCACGGGGTTTTCGTCAAAAATAACATGCATCTCTGCGTCAAATCTGCGGGAAAGGCGGTAGATCTCTTCTGCAAACCGGGATTTTGCTTCATCGCTTTGCTCCACCGGCTGAACGGCAAGGATCTGCAGCTTTGCGCCGTAATTTTCGGCGGTGCGCGCGGCTTCTCTTAAAATTCCCGCGCCGTGTGCGGGGTTCCGCAGGCAAACGATCACCGTTTGAAGCTCCGGAAAATCCATGAGTGAAAAGCCTCCCTTTCTGAATTCGAGATGTTGTTTGTTGCGGGCGGTTGATAACGCTGTGTTGATCCTACATGAATATTATAGCGGGTCGGATAGAACAATAACACAACAAAGCGTTTCAGAATCGTTAATGATTTATGAATGATGCGCATTTTGAAAACCCGCTGGCCGGTAGAGCAGAATTTTCAGCGGAAAACGGCACAAAAACAGCGGAGCATCCGCTTCCGGAAGTTCCGCTGTTTTCGTTGCCCCTGAACGAAAGGTTATGATTCCTCTGCCGAGGGCAGTTTGCTTTCCTGACCGATCGCCGCAAGGGGTTCGATCGGCTTTCCGTCCTTGTGAATTTCCAGATGAAGATGCGATTCCTCTGCGGTTTCGCTGGGAACGTCCGCAACAGCGCCGATGACCTGACCGGCGCGCACGTTTTCGCCAACCTTTACCGAAGGATTGCTGCCAAGCCCGCAGTACCAGACCTCCAGATCATCATACGATGCAACAACTACATACCCGAGCATATCATCGGAAAATGCTTTGGTGATCGTGCCTTCGCCGATGGAAAGCACGTTGCTTCCCTTGTTTGCGGCAAGATCAACGCCGTTGTGCGCCCGCCAGTCGCCAAAGGTAAGGGAATAGAGAGAATCGCCGAATGGCTTTGTCACCCTGCCTGCCACCGGCATCAGGAAGCTTTTGTTTTTCGGTTCAGACGATGAAGCAGGGGCCTTGCTTTCGGCGGCCGGAGCGGATGAAGCGGTGACCGGATGGTTGACCGGAACCTTGCTTTCGGCCTGCGAAGAAGCGGGAGCCGCAGAAGAATTCGGATTTGCCGGAACACCGCTCACGGGCCGGTCGACGGCGTTGACATCCGGCTGGCTGGAGCCGATGTTCAGCTGAGAGGAAGAGAAAGCGGATGCCGAAGAGGGATCCGGCAAGTCGGTCAGACTGTGAATGCTGTCAAAGGTCATCCATGCCGCGGTCCCGATCGCGATCAGGCACGCAGCCATTGCAATATAAAAACCTTTGCCCTGAACCGGGCTTTTTTCTTTTGTGCGACGATATCTCGGATTATTCATTATCTGCTGCACCTCCGCCGTTAATATGCCCTCCTTTTCCGGCGAATATGCCGCAGCACTTTAATTTTTATGAAACAAAGCAGCAAAAAAGAATCATCGGGATAAAAAAAGCCCACTGTGTCCTGATCCACAGCGGGCTTTCCGGTGCTATTCCGACAAGTGCTTTTGATTGTCCGGCCGGTTTATCCCAGCGCGACGTCCAGAATCATCATCAGCGTAAAGCCGGCGGCAGCGCCGATGGTGCCGATGTTGCTGTGTTCACCGGACTGGGATTCCGGGATCAATTCTTCCACGACCACATAGATCATCGCGCCGGCCGCAAAGGCAAGAATACAGGGCAGCGCGGGCGTGATCAGCGAAGTGAGCAGAATGGTCACAACGGCGCCGATCGGTTCCACAATGCCGGAAAGCACGCCGTAGGAAAATGCTTTCCGCCGGGAAACGCCGCTGCCGATCAGCGGCATCGAGATGATGGCGCCTTCCGGAAAATTCTGCACGGCAATCCCGATGGCGAGCGCAAACGCGCCTGCCGCAGAAATGGCCGTATTGCCCGAAGCAACGCCCGCGAACACAACGCCGACCGCCATTCCCTCCGGAATATTGTGCAGCGTTACAGCCAGCACCAGCATGGCAGAGCGGCCGAGCCGGGAATGCCTGCCTTCCGGCTGGTCGGCGTTGACGTGCAGATGCGGAATGACGGAATCCAGCAGCAGCAGAAAACCGACGCCGAGAAGAAACCCGGCGGCGGCGGGGATCCATGCCGTTTGCCCCTGTTCGGCGGCCATCTCGATCGAAGGGATCAGCAGCGACCATACGGAGGCAGCGATCATCACGCCGGAGGCAAAGCCGAGCAGCAGCTTCTGAAGCGCCGGCTTCATTTCACCCTTCATCAGAAATACCATTGCAGCGCCTGCCGAAGTGCCGAGCAGGGGCAGAATAATGCCGATCATAATTTTTACGGTATCGCTCATGATGCGTTCTCCTTTTCATGCGGAATCTGATGATAACGCTGCAGGGATGTGCAGCGGAAAATCCTTTATCCGGCGGACATCAACCGGCGGATCGTCTCCTTGAGTGCGCGGTAACCGGCTTCCGGTTCGCTCAGCTCCAGAACGGACTGTTCCAGCGGACAAAGTCCGTCGCCCGTTCGATTATAGATCATTTCCACCTCATGGTCGCAGCAGGAGGGAATCCCGTGTGCGGAAAGGTAATCCCGCGCTGCCGTGCTCATTGTCAGCGCAAAAACCTGACGAACGCCGCCGAGCACCGCGATCATCGCGGCTGCCTTGCCGATGATCTTGTCTGCCAGAACGGCTCCCTGCAGCAGCCCGGGTTCCTGTTCATAGGCTGCCAGCAGGGGTTTTACGCCGCGTCCGCTCCCGGTGTGGATGATCTTTCCATCCCGCATCAGAATGCAGGTGGCGGTCTCGTCCAGAATCATCTTCCGCGCCTCGGCCAATGCGCCGCCGTCGAAACTGTCGGAAAAACCGGCGGGCGTCCGGTCCTGCGAAAGCTCAGCATCTGCAGTTTTCATAAAAAAAGCAACTCCTTTGCGGTTGAAACGGCGTCTTCCTTTCCGTGATATCTGCCGGAAGGCGGGCCGTGTGAAATTTCAGAACGTTTTGCGGCAAAAGCTGCCGAAACAGCCGGATGTCAGATCAGAGCAAGCGTTTTGAGGAGAAAAATTATCCCGAACAGGGAAAACATCGAAAGGACAGAGGTAAAGACAACGATCTGCCCGGCAAGCTCTCCGTCGCCGCCTTCCTCCTGCGCCATCGGAAAACTGGAAACGGCCGTCGGTGCGCCGAACACAGCGGCAATCACCATCAGTTCCACTCCGCGGAATCCGAACAGCGCGCCGAGCGCAACAAACACCGCCGGTACAAGAACCAGCCGCCCGAGCACCACCGTGACCAGCTGGCGGATCCCGCTGCGGACGCGGGAAAACTGAAAGCTGCCGCCGAGGGAAACCAGCGCCAGCGGAGTTGCGATCTTGCCCCAATCGGTCATCGTACCGGTCAGCAGCTGCGGCAGCCGCAGACCCACCGCCTGACAGAGTACGGCGAGCACGCTGGCAACAATCAGCGGATTTTTTGCAATCCCGAGCAGAATATGCGGCAGATCCGGCTTGGCGCTGCGGTTGATTTCCAGCGTGACCACAGAAAGAACGTTGAACATCGGAACCACAAATGCGATCATTGCCGCGGCGGCAGCGCTGCCCTCGTCGCCGAATACGGCGGCAACCAGCGGCATGCCGAGGATCACAAAGTTGCTGCGCAGAATTCCCTGTATCATAACGCCGCGTCGGCGGGGCTCCGGCTCTGCCAATGGGATCACCAACGAAAGCAGCACAAAAAGCACGGCGATCGAAATGCAGACGAACGCAACGAACTTCCCGTTAAAAACAGATGAAAAATCGGACTTGTAAATACTTAAAAAAACATGTACCGGTAAAAATACGCGGAAAACCAGCCCGTTCAGCTTGGTGACGGTCGGTTCTCCCCATACTTTGCAGATACGCAGCATATATCCGAGCGCAACGGTCAGAAAAATCGGAAATACGGCGGCGAATGAGACCTGCAGGTTTTCCATTGGGCACTACCCTTTCTGTAAGAGGAATCGTAAAATCTATTCTGTATTGTATCACAGTGGTTCAGGTTTGCAAGCATTTCCTTGCAGAAAAAACAAATGGTTGGCATAATGTAGGATATACAATTTAAAAACTATTTTATAAAAGCGGTAAATTAATCGGACATTTCGCGAGTTACATGCAAAAAATTCAAAAAACAACTCAATTTTTCGGGAAATCATCTAATAGAATCTGGAAGTGCTTTTATGTTATAATGTCACCTGAATGATTGCTTACAAAAAGAAAGGAACAGATCTGGTTCATGAAGAATGATATTTTGCTCCTGAACATGGGATTCGGCGCCGTGGCTCCCGTTTTGTGCGGCGAGCAGTTCTGTGAACCGTCCCATTCCTTTGGGCCGGCCCGCCGCGAATATTATCTCCTGCATTTTGTTGTCGAAGGCTGCGGTGTGTACCATTGCGGCGAAGCGGATTATCCGGTGGGGCCGGGGCAGCTGTTTGTCATCCGGCCGGAGGAAATGACGGTCTATTGTGCCGATGCACAGAACCCGTGGCACTATATCTGGGTGGGGTTCCGCGTCAATGAACCGCTGGCGGAAGAGATGCATACCCTGCTGCAGCAGAACGTCTTTACGCTGCCGAATGCAAGGCGGATCTTTCAGGAGATCGCGGCCAGCGGCCAGCTGCACGCATCCCGGGAGCTGTTTGTCTGCGGCAAGGTATATGAGCTGCTTTCCATGATGATGGAATCCAGCGGCCAGCAGCATAATGATTTGAACAATTACGTGCTGCGCGCCAAGGATTATGTGGAAGCAAACTACGTCAGCGACCTCAGCGTGCAGGGCATTGCGAATTATCTGGGGCTGAGCCGCAGCTATTTCAGCGCCATCTTCAAGCAAAGCGAAGGCGTTTCGCCGCAGGAATTTATTGTTGATCTGCGTCTGCGCAAAGCGGGAGAGCTGATCGCAGAACGGGGCTACCGTCCCGGCGAGGCGGCGGCAGCCTGCGGATATACCGATGTTTTCAATTTTTCAAAAATGTTCAAACGGAAATTCGGAGTTCCGCCGGGACATTACCGCCGTGAGCACTGATTCCGGGGCCGGGTTCGCTCGAACGCATGCAGCCAGTCCGATTTCAGATAATAGATCAGAAAACAGACGGAGCTCAGGCTCCAGGTAAACGGATAAGCCCAGAAAATAAACCGGATCTGCCCGGTTGAGCGGGCGATCAGCGTGATGTACGCGATTCGGACAGCGCACCAGCATACCAGCATCACGATCATCGGCACGACCGATTTTCCCGCCCCGCGCAGGATCCCGGCGATGCAATGGGAAAATGCGAGCAAAAAATAGAACAGAGTAACCGTGTGCGCCTGCAGCGAACCGAATGCAATGACCTCAGGATCATCGTTAAAGGCGGAAACCAGATACGGCGCCAGCAGACAGATCGTCACGCCGACCAGTTCCGCCAGAACGATACAGGTCAGAATTCCGAAGCGGGCGCCTTTTTTTGCGCGCTGTATTTCTCCCGCACCAAGATTCTGACCGATAAAGGTCGTCAGCGCAAGCGCAAAGCTTGTGATCGGCAAAAAACCGAAGCCCTCAATTTTGGCGTAAGCGCCGCAGCCGGCAACCGCTTTTGCGCCAAATGCGTTGATGTTGGACTGTACCACCAGGTTTGCCAGCGCGATAACGGAATTCTGCAGACCGCTTGGGATCCCCATTTGCAGAACCTGTTTCAGCATATCGCCGTGAAATCGGATCTTCTTTGGAACGACGCGGTATTCCGTCCGGATGCGGCAAAGGCGAAAAAAGCCGAGGAAGGCGCTGACGGATTGCGAGAATACGGTTGCCAGCGCCGCGCCGCCGATCCCCCAGCGGAATACGGCGACGAACAGCAGATCCAGCGCGATGTTTAGCCCGGAGGAAATGATCAGATAATACAGCGGATGGCGGCTGTCGCCGACGGCCTGAAAAATGCCGCTTGCTGTGTTATAAAGCACAACGGACATGATTCCGGCAAAATAGATCCGGAAATACAGAATGGAATTCGGCAGAACGGAATCCGGCGTGTCCATCAGACGCAGGATCTGCGGCGTCAGAAAAACTCCCGCCGCCGTTAGCAGCGCACCGGCAGCCAGCGCGAATGCAACGGTGGTGTGGATCGCCTTTGCAACGCGTTCGTCGTCTTTGGCGCCGTAATACCGGGAGATCACGACGCCTGCGCCGACAAAAATTCCGCTGAACAGCCCCACCAACAAAAAAATCAGGCTGCCGGAGGAACCCACGGCGGCCAGAGCGTCACTGCCCAGATAATTTCCTACCACAAGAGAATCCACTACATTGTAAAGCTGCTGAAACAGGTTTCCCCAGAAAACCGGCAGCGCGAACCGCACGATCGTTTTCCGGACGGAACCCTGCGTCATTCTTGTCGATGACTGTTCCATGAAATGTTCAGACCCTTTCTGCATTGTTCAGCCCGCCGCCTTCTGCGGCGCTACACGACCCGGCGGAACAGCCGCACGGTAAAGCACGCGCCGCGGCCCTCTTCGCTTTTTACGGTGATGCTGCCGCCGTGCAGCTCCACGATCTGCTTTGCCATTGCCAGCCCGATCCCAACGCTGTCGGGAGAGGCGTTTTTTCCGCGGTGAAACCGCCGGAACACCAGCGGCAGATCCTCGCGGCTGATCCCGCAGCCGCTGTCCTGTACGGCGATTTCCGAAAAAATCGGGCTGTCGGCGCAGATCACCGTAATGCTGCCGCCCTCGGGTGTATGTTCCACCGCGTTTTTCAGCAGATTGACAAACACTTCACGCATCCAGTTCCGGTCAACGGAAACCAGCATTTCGGTTTCGCCCTCGCAGCGGTATGCAATGTTTTTCTGCTCCATCGGAATCTTCAGCGGCCGCAGCGCGTTTTCCAGCAGCTCGCTGACAACGGTTTCCTCCCGGTGCAGCTCAACGGTTCCGGCGTCCAGCCGGGAAAGCTTGAGCAAAGAAGAAAGCAGCCATTGCATCCGGTCCAGCTGCTGCTGAATGCTGCAGGTGAATTCGGCGCGCTTTTCCGGCGGAAGGTTGCCGTCGCAGAGCAGGTCGGTCATCACCAGCATGGAAGTCAGCGGCGTTTTCAGCTGATGGCTGATGTCCGAAATGGAACCGGAAAGCGCAATTTTATCCTTCTGCAGCGTTCTGGATTGTTCCCAGAGCATGACCGTCATCTTGTAAATTTCATTTTTGAGAATACTGATCTCGCCCTCTTCGTTGTCGCGGACGTCGAGCACTTCGCTGCCGGAAGCGACCGAACGCAGGTAATCGCTCAGGGCGGAAAGCTCGCGCATTCTGGCGGCTGTATAGAATAAAAACAGCAGCAGCGGAACGGCGCCGCTGAATGCCGCCCACCAGACGGCCAGCTGCGGCCACAAAAGCGCGCAGACGATACACGCGGCGATGCAGAGCAGAGAAACGAACAGAATGTTCCGGAAAGCGCGGTTGCGCAGCATCGGTCAGCTCTCCTTCCGTTTTTTTCGGGAATTTCAGTCGTGTCCCACGCGGTATCCAAGCCCGCGGATCGTGTGGATGATCTTCGGGTTCTGCGGGTCGTCCTCGATTTTATCGCGCAGGCGTTTTACATAAACCGTCAGCGTATTGTCGTTGACAAAATCGCCGGCAACATCCCAGATCTCCTCCAGCAGCTGATTGCGTGTCAGGGTCTGTCCCTCGTGGTTCAGCAGGGCGAGCAGCAGCCGGTATTCCAGCGCGGTCAGAATGATCTCGCTGCCGTTCTTTGTTACCTTGGCCTGCGCAAGGTTCACCGTCAGACCGCAGCGCTCCAGTACGCCGGGAACGGCGGCGTTTCCGGCAGCCCGGCGGAGCACCGTGCGGATGCGGGAAAGCAGTTCGCGTACCCGGAACGGTTTGGTAACATAATCGTCCGCTCCCATGTCCAGCCCCATGACGACGCTGACCTCTTCGTCGCACGCAGTCAGAAAAATCACGGGCGCGCTGCTCTTTTGCCGCGCAAGGCGGCAGAGGTCGAAGCCGCTGCCGTCCGGCAGGGTGACATCCAGCAGGAGCAGATCGAACGATTCGTCTGTGATCGCCCTGCGCGCATCGGCAAAGGTGGAGCAAACGCAGGTTTCGTATCCTTCGCTTTTCAGGGAATAGTCCAGCCCGGCGGCAATCGTCGGGTCGTCTTCCACCAATAATATTTTCATCGGAATAAACTCCTCGCTGCACAGTATTTTCTTTATTGTACCATACTTTTTTCGCCATGGCACCTGTTATTTCGGCAGGAGCCGGCTGCCGGCGGCAGGCTTAACAAATTATTTACAATTCACACGCGCTGCAGCGCTTGATTTTTTCGGCGCGGCGATATAGTATATTATAAGACTTAGCACTCAAATGGATAGAGTGCTAAACATGATCGCCGGGGGAAAGCTTTCCGGCCGGCGCGGAGCGCTGCGGAAAAGCCGCCGAGCCCCGGACAGGATGTCAAATGATTTTTCAGAGAGGTGCAGTATCATGGAACAAAAACAATTCAAGGCCGAATCAAAAAAGCTGCTGGATATGATGATCCACTCCATTTACACGCACAAGGAAATTTTTCTGCGTGAGCTGATCTCCAATGCGAGCGACGCCATCGATAAGCTGTATTACCGCGCGCTGACCGAAAATATTACGGGGTTGAGCCGCGATGATTTTGCCATCGATCTTTCGGTGGATAAAAGTGCCCGCACCATCACGATCCGCGACAACGGCTGCGGCATGACGAAAGAAGAGCTGGAGGAAAACCTCGGCACCATCGCAAAAAGCGGATCGCTCGATTTTAAAAAGGATGCTTCCGACGACAAGGCAAAGGACGATATCGATGTGATCGGCCAGTTCGGCGTCGGATTTTATTCCGCGTTTATGGTTGCCAAACGTGTTACGGTAAAGAGCCGCGCTTACAACAGCAGCGAGGCATGGTGCTGGCAGTCCTCCGGTGCAGACGGCTATACGATCGAGCCGTGCGATAAAGCGGATCACGGTACCGAGATCGTGCTGGATGTCATGGACAACACCGAAGAAGAAAATTACGACGAATTCCTCGATTCGTACCGCCTGCAGGCCATTGTCCGCAAATATTCCGATTATATCCGTTACCCGATCCGTATGGATGTGGAGCATACCCGTCCCAAGGCGAAGCCCGAAGGCGAGGAGGCTTCCGGAGAGGATAAGGACAAAGCGCCCGAATACGAGACCTATACGGAGAACGAAACGCTGAACAGCATGGTTCCGCTCTGGAAGAAAAACAAAAACGAGATCACGCCGGAAGAATACAATCAGTTTTATAAGGACAAATTTTACGATTATGAGGATCCGCTGCGTGTGATCCACAGCTCTACCGAAGGCGCTGCCACCTACAACGCGCTGCTGTTTATTCCGGCGCGTCCGGCGATGGGGTATTACACCTCGGAATTTGAAAAGGGACTGCAGCTTTACGCTTCCGGCGTACTGATCATGGATAAATGCGCTGATCTTCTGCCGGATTACTTCAGTTTTGTGCGCGGTCTGGTCGATTCTCAGGATCTGCAGCTGAATATCTCGCGTGAGATGCTGCAGCACGACCGTCAGCTCAAGCTGATCGAATCGCGTCTGGAAAAGAAGATCCACGACGAACTGCTTTCCATGCTGAAAAATGACCGCGAAAAGTACGAGCAATTCTGGAAGAACTTCGGCCTGCAGCTGAAATACGGCGTTTATTCCGACTACGGCACACACAAGGATTTCCTGCAGGATCTGCTGCTGTTCGCCTGCACCGGCCGCGACAACCCCTGCACGCTGCAGGAGTATGTCGACGCGATGAAGGAGGATCAGAAGTATATCTATTATGCCTGCGGTTCCGACAACGCGCAGATCGCCAGACTGCCGCAGACAGAGCTTCTGCGTGACAAAGGCTACGAGATCCTTACGCTGACCGATGACATTGACGAATTTGTCATGCGCGTTCTGGGTGAATTCGGCGGCAAGCAGTTCCGCTCGGTCGCTGCCGACGATCTGGGACTGGAAGAAGACGATAAAAAAGAGGAGATCAAAAAACAGACCGAAGAAAACGCCGCGCTGTTTGATGCAATGAAAAAGGCGCTGGACGGAAAGGTCACAAAGGTGGTGCTTTCCACGCGTCTGAAGAGCCATCCGGTCTGCCTTTCCACCGATGGAGGCCTGTCGCTCGAAATGGAAAAGGTGCTCAACGCTATGCCGAACGGGCAGAAGGTGACGGCGCAGCGCGTGCTGGAGATCAACGGAAGCCACCCGATCTTTGAAAAGCTCAGAGCGCTGAAGGACACCGACGAAGAAAAGCTTGGCGTGTACGCCCGCCTGCTGTATGCACAGGCGCTGCTCATCGAAGGGCTGCCGGTCGAGGATCCGGTCGCCTTCTCCGAGGAGCTTTGCAGACTGATGGAAGAATAATTTTTCGCTCCGTATTTCCCCAAAAGGCAAGCCCCGGCAGCCGGTGTTCCATCCGGCAGCCGGGGCTTGTACTCTGTTTGCGGGGCGTTCAGCCGGAAACGGACACGCAGCCCTCCGGCAGCTTTTTTGCGATCAGAAACTTGATCGGCACGCCGAGTGAGGAAAACTGCGCTTCGTGCTCGGTGACAAAGTTTTCAATATCGCTTTCGCGGTGCAGGTCGCGGGAGATCCGTGTGACGGAAAATCCGCTCTGCTCAAAATAGCGCAGGGATTCCTCAAACAGACGGTCGTCATCGGTTTTGAACCGGATCTCGCCGCCATCGCGGAGAAATACACGGTATTTTTCCAACTG
>JAQXJH010000138.1 GCA_029008595.1 Bacillota bacterium | reverse complement strand
GCAGGCGGCGTGTGTGTTTGCGCTTCATTGCGGCTCCTCCCTTCGGCAAAACTTACAGTGTGCAGAATCCGACAGTATATCAGTCAGTATACCACACATCGGACATAAATTCAATGAAACGGGAAAGGAAAAAGCAGGATCAGATTGGGTGAAAATAAATAATGATAAAATTGTTGAAAAAATATATACAAAAGGAAAAAATATAGTATAATAAAATAACAAATATCGGTGCAGAAGGGGCTTGTACGAAAAAAAGTTTCAGGACGGCGCCTGCTGCAGCGAAGATTTTTCGTGCCGTTTGTTCCGGTATTTCACAGCGTCATATGTCTCATATTCTTGTTTTTTATGCGATAGATGAGGGCTTTACAATTGCTCCGTAATTTCAGGGAGGTGGCTGTCATGAAACGGTGGATTTCAGCCGTGCCGATTGCGTTGGGAGCGATGCTTTTGATCGGCTGCGGGGTGCGGGTCGGTCTTGCGGCAAAACAGAACGGCGAAGTCATCAATGGATTCAAACGGGTGGAATATTCTTCCAGTCAATATGAGCAGGGTTTGCCGATGGAGCAGATCGATTTTCAGAAATGTGCTGCAGCAAATGTTACAATCGGAAATTACGGCAAGGGAAAAAGCTATGTGCTGCAGACGACGCTGCATTTTTTTGATTCACCGTCCTCGCCGGTTCCGGCAGTGACGCTCGAAAAGGGAACCGAAATTTATTCGTGTCCGCCGGTTGCTCTGAACGCCGGGGGAGAACCGGAATATAATATTCCGGAATACGGGTACGGATTTTTTGCAACGGTGCCGACCTATCAACGGGAATGGCGGTATACCCGTCTTCCGATGAAGACAGGCGAGGAAGGTCTTGCGGGAGAACAGCCGTATTTCTACCTTCGTACCGGCGAAGTGATGCAGGAAATGAAGCGCTATCTGGCTCAGGAGGATTCAGATGCTTCGCCGGAAGAAGCGGCGCTTGCGGTCGATGCCCTTTTTTACGAACGCGGCGTATATCTTTCGCCGAATCTGCTGGTGCCGGAATGGGATTGCTGGAGCATCGTTCTGACTGCAGCGGGTGTCTGTGCAGTCGTCGCCGGGCTGCTGATCCTGTTTGCCCGGCATAAAACTGGCCGCCGAAAAGAATAAAGAACCGCTCTTCCGACCGGAAGAGCGGTTCTTTTTGTGGGTGCGGTACCGAAAGCGACGCGGTCAGCAAAGCGCGATAAATTCGTCGATCTCGTCGGCGAGCAGCTGCAGGGAGGAACGCCAGAATTCCCGGTCGGTCAGGTCGATGCCCGCAACAAGAGCGGCGCCTTCCACGGTGGTGGTTCCGGTCGCCTTGAGCAGCTTTTTGTAAAGCGGAACAAACGACGCGCCGTCCCGGCGGTATTTGGCGTACAGGCCGCGGGCGAACAGTCCGCCGAACGCATAGGGGAAGTTGTAAAAGCTCAGCCCGCCCATGTAGTAATGCGATTTGCACGCCCACATATACGGGTGCAGGCAGCTCTGGTCAAGCCCGGTGCCATATGCTTTTTTCTGAGCGTCCAGCATCATGCTGCAAAGCTTTTCGGGGAACATGAATTCGTTGTCACGGGCGGCAAAAACGGCGCTTTCAAACAGGAAGCGGGAATAAATATCACAGATGATCTGCGCGGCGTCCATCAGCTGGCTTTCGATCAGGGCGCGGCGGGCGATCGGATCGGATTCGGCCTCGATGGCGGCGTTCATGGCGACCAGCTCGTTGAAGGTGGAGGCCGTCTCCGCCACCGGCATGGAAACGTCCGTGTTCAGAATGCTGTTGCCGGAAAGGCAATGGTTGTGGAACGCATGGCCAAGCTCGTGCGCCAGCGTGACAACGTCGCCGAGCGTGCCGCCGTAGTTGGTCAGAATGCGGCTTTGCCGCAGCGGATGCACATTTTCGCAGAATGCTCCGCCGACCTTGCCGCTGCGCGGGTCAAAATCGATCCACTCCTCGTCGAATGCGCGGCGGATCATCTCCGTTTCCTCGCGGTCAAAGCCGGAAAACAGCTGAACGAGGTAATCGCGGCATTCTTCGATCGTGAAGCTGCGGTCGTTTCCCTGCAGCGGCGCAAACAGGTCATACCACGGCAAACCGTCTTCATGGCCGAGCAGCCTTGCTTTGGCGCGCAGATATTCCCAGAATTTCGGCAGGTATTCCTCCATAGCGCCCAGCAGAGCATCCAGCGTTTCGCGCTTCATGTTCGCCTTTTTCAGCGCTTCGTCCAGCGGAGAATCGTAACCGCGCAGGCGGCAGCGGTTCAGGGTTTCCAGCTTGATGGAGTTGAGCGAATAGGCGATGCCGTCCTGAATGCGGCCGTAAGCCTTCAGCTCCGCCTCATAGGCGTCGCGCCGCACCGATGCGTCCGGGTCATATGCCTTGTTGCGGATGTCGGAAAGCGTGGTGGTGGTTCCCCTGTATTCCACCGGAACGCCGGAGGTCAGATACCCCTGCAGATCGCTCCAGGCAGAGGAGCCGCTGATCTCATACAGGCTGATCGCCTTTTCCACCTCTGGGGCAAGCGAATAACGCGCGTTTTTCCGGATGTTGTGCAGCAGGAACGCGTGTTCCTCCAGAAGAGGATCCGACGTGATCACTTCGTCGAGCCGGTCGACGGAGGCAACATACCGGATCAGCAGCGTTTCCGGTTCGGCCATCGCGGCAAGCTGCTGCTGCAGTTTGCCGATCATGGCTGCCGACTGGGCGTCGCCGGTGTCGGCGGCTTGCTGCAGAAAGGCAAACGCACCGAGCAGGCTGGCGCTCGTGTTGATCTGCTGCAGAAGGGTGACGCCGCGGCGCAGCACCTCGGCCGGGCTTCCGCTCAGATCGCCTGCAAAGGCTGAAAATTCCGCAATGCTATTCTCCAGTTTTTTCATGTCTTCCGCAAATTTGGGGTCGTCATATCCGCGGTACAGTTCGCTCAGGGACCATTCGTGATTCATATCTGTCAGCATCCTTTCGTTTTCAGGCGGAGCAAAGCGCCGCCTGTTCATTCTGTTTTGCGGCGGATCGCTTAACGGATCCGGATATTGATGCCATTGACCTCAACGCCGTCCTCGGCGCGGATCAGGATGTATTTGACGCCGTCGATGATGCGCGTTTCCACCAGATCGCTGCGGTCGGGGTTTACCTTGATGGTGACGTCCGGCGTGCTAAGCCGGAACTGGCGCGTATCTATCAGATTGCGCGGGCTGATTTCGGTTCCCTCGCCGAACCGGTCGTCAAATTTTTCTTCAAACTCGGCGGCGTGTTCTTCCGAAACACCGCCGGATTCCAGCATACGCGCCATCGCTTTTCCGGAAACCACCAGCGGCTCCTCCACTTTGTTCGCTTTGTGCTCTTCGATCAGGCCGCTCAGCTGCTCGTGCACAGACTGAACCACATCGTAGCTGCAGTCTTCGCAGACCGCCTCCGCCAGGATCGACTGAAAGGTTTCCTTCTGTTCGGCGGCGGGCATCGGCGCAGGAACGCGAAACACCGTGTCGGTGAATTCTTCGTGGATTTCGGCGCAGTCGCGTGTGTAATACAGCGCATTGTAAATATTGGCGCTGCGGTCATCGAATGCCGGGAACAGAAACCCGAGCTGCGGCGGGGCTACGATCCAGTCCGGTGTCAGGTTGCGGAACCGGTTTTCGTAAACGTAATAGCTCAGCAGCGGCTTTGTCTGCCTGACCGGGCAGACGCTGCAGAGAATGTAATTGAAAACCTCGGAGGATTCTCCGTCCTTTTCGCCGTCCTTCGCGTAAGAGGGTACGTCATATTTTTCGCTGCACAGTAGGATCAGATAATTGCCGTCCATGCTGAGGGAAGAGATCACACGGCGGTAAAATTCTCCGACCGCCTCTTCGTCGTCCAGCCCGGAACTGCGCAGCGTCATCAGCAGCCGGTGTTCTTCGCCTTCCATCACCTGCCGGGTCTCAAATTCAATATCGATCAGATTCCTGCCGGGCGTACCGGAAAGCGTTTTTTTCAGGATCGCCAGAAGCTCTTCCGTTTCCTCCTGCGAAAGCTGCGCGATCGGCTGGCTGAACTGGGAGATGATCTCCCGTTTCTCGTTCACATAGCAGCCGCGGATCCGTGTGATATTGGTTCTGTCTGCCCGGAACCGGCGGCGGATCTCCGAAATTTCTTTTTCCGTCATAAATATGTCCTTTCCTTCCGATCGACCCGGCGGCGCAGGCGGTTGCCGCCGGGAGCAAATTTTCGGCTGACTTATCCGGCCAGCGGACGAAGCTTCGGTTCGCCGGTGTAATTCAGATCGAACCGCCCGACCATCTCCTGCGCGGTTTTGAGAGAAGCGCCGTCAAAGGCGTCTTCCGGGCGGTGCGCGTCAAGGCCGAAGGTCACAGGGGAGTGTTCCTCGCCCGCGATGCGCCAGAACCGTTCATTCGGATAATGCCGGCCGCCGCGGATACCGAGAAAATTGATCTCCAGCGGCGTCCGGGTCCTGACGGATGCGCGGCAGATCCGGCGCATTTCGGCGGCATAGACTTCCTCGCTGCCGGTAAAGTGAAAAAGATCGGGGTGGGCGATGTAGGTGATCACGCCGGTTTCCATGGCTGCGATCACGCAGTCGGCGTATTCGTGCAGCCCCTCTGCGCTGCCGCTCGGTTCCCCGCAGTAGTTTCCGCCGGGACGTTCGTTTGCAATAAAGTGCTGTCCGAGGATCAGGTATTCCGCGCCCCATGCAGCGGCATTGCGGAGCATGGCGTCAAAATATTTCGGGTAATATTCCGTTTCAAAGCCGATGCGGATCTCGATCCGCCCGCGGTATTCCTCACGCAGCGCGCGCAGCGTGGAAAAGTAGTCGCCGACTTCGCTGACGGGGACCCGAAAGCCCGATTCGTATCCGTCGGGAAAGGCAAAGGCGATATGATCGGAAAAGCCCATACGGCGGATCCCGTGGTTCAGCGCAGTCTCAAGGTATTCGCGTTCCGTCCCGGCGGCGTGGCCGCAGCGGAAGGTGTGAGTGTGATAGTTGTAATCCATGTTGTTTCCCGTCCGTTTCCTGAATATTGCTATGGCTATTGTAGCCCAAGTCCGGCTGTTTGTAAAGGGATTGGTAAAAAATGAGAGATAAAAAGCGGGCGTCCTTTGCAAGAACGCCCGCAGCTCTGTGCAGCAATCAGCCGTTTCCGGTGTTTTCAAACTGGCTGTTGTAAAGCGCTGCGTAAAAACCGTTCCGGCGCAGCAGCTCCTCGTGATTTCCCTGTTCAACGATGCGGCCGTCCTTCATGACGAGGATCACGTCCGCTTCCCGGATGGTGGAAAGGCGATGCGCCACAATAAAGCTGGTGCGTCCCTTCATCAGCTGCGCAAATGCCTGCTGGATCTTCAGCTCCGTGCGCGTATCAATGGAAGAGGTCGCCTCGTCCAGGATCAGCATCGGCGGCAGGCAGAGCATCACGCGGGTGATGCAGAGCAGCTGCTTCTGCCCCTGGGAAAGCCCGCCGCCGTCTTCGGAGATCACCGTGTCGTAGCCTTCCGGCAGGCGGCGGATAAAGCTGTGGGCGTGCGACGCCTTTGCTGCGGCAATGATCTCTTCTTCGGTGGCGTCCGGCTTGCCCATGGTGATATTTTCCCGGATGCTCCCGGCCTTCAGCCAGGTCTCCTGCAGCACCATGCCGTAATTGGAACGCAGGCTTCTGCGCGTCAGGGTGCGGATATCGTGCCCGTCCACGCGGATGGAACCGCTGTTGACGTCGTAAAAGCGCATCAGCAGGTTGATCAGCGTCGTTTTGCCGCAGCCGGTGGGGCCGACAATAGCGATCCGCTGCCCGGGCCGGACCGAAAGATTCAGGTTTTCGATCAGCCTGCGGTCGGGGACGTACGAAAACGCGACATTTTCCAGCGAGACGCTGCCTTCGGCGCGGTGCAGTACGGCGGCGTCGGGCGCATCGGGAACCTGCGGCGTCTCCTCAATCAGCTCAAAGATCCGTGCGGCGCAGGCCAGCGCGTTCTGCAGCTCGGTGATGACGCCCGATATTTCGTTGAACGGCTTTGTATACTGGTTTGCATAGCTCAGAAAGCAGCTCAGGCTGCCGACGGTGAATGCAGCGCCGATCGAAAACCAGCCGCCCAGTACAGCTAGCGCGCCGGTCAGCGCGACGCATGCGTAAACAATATTATTGACGAACCGTGTGGTGGGGTTGGTCAGCGAGGAAAAGAACGTTGCGCGGAGCGAACATTTCTGCAGATCGCGGTTGATCGCGTCGAATTGCTCCTGGCTTTCGGTTTCGTGAGAAAACGCCTGAACAACCTTCTGGTTCCCGATCATTTCGTCGATCAGCGCGGTCTGCCGGCCGCGTGTTTCGGACTGCAGCCGGAACAGCCGGTAGGTCCGGCCGGCGATAAACCGGGCGGCGAACAGCGAAAGAGGCGTCAGGACCACAACGACGAGCGCAATTTTCCAGTTGATCGAAAGCATGAACGCCAGCGTGCCCAAAATGGTCACCACGCCGGTGAAAAGCTGTGTAAATCCCATCAGCAGCCCGTCCGCAAACTGATCGACGTCTGCGATCACGCGGCTGACGATCTCGCCGCTGGAATGCGCGTCCAGATAGCTCAGCGGGAGGATCTCGATCTTCCGGAAGGCTTCGTCGCGCACGTCGCGGATCACATGAAAGGTGATCCGGTTATTGATGGTGTTCATCAGCCACTGCAGCAGCGCCGTCGCACCGACCACGATCCCGATCTGCAGCAGGATCGCCGCGACCGCGCCGAAATCGACGCCGCCGCTGCCGGTGATCCGGTCGATGGCGTTCCCGACCAGGATCGGCACATAAAGCGTGCCCGCAACCGTTGCGGCCGCCAGCAGGATGGAGAGCGCCAAAAAGACGCGGTAGCGCCGGATATAATGCAGCACCTTGCGGAGCGTTCCGTTTGGCGCTTTTTTCTTTGCGGCGTTTGCCATCTCAGTTTCCCTCCTTTTTGAACTGCGATTCGTAGATTTCGCGGTAGACCTCGCAGTGCTGCAGCAGCTCATCGTGCCGGCCGATGCCGGCGACCCGACCGTCGTCAAGCACGACGATCTGATCGGCATACTGAATGGAAGCGGCGCGCTGTGAAACCAGGAAGACCGTCGGCCGGTTCTTCATGCTGCGGATAGCTTTGCGCAGGGCGGCGTCGGTTGCAAAATCCAGCGCGGAAGCGCTGTCGTCCAGAATCAGGATCTCCGGCCGGCGCACCAGTGCGCGCGCAATGGTAAAGCGCTGTCTCTGCCCGCCGGAAAGGTTTCTGCCGCCCTGTTCGATCACGGCGTCCAGCCCGCCCTTGCTTTCCACGACTTCCTTTGCCTGCGCCACGGTAATGGCTTCCATGATCTCGTCATCGGTGGCGTCCTTTTTCCCCCAGCGCATGTTGTCGCGGATCGTTCCCTGAAACAGCACGGCTTTCTGGGGAACGACGCCGATCCTGCTGCGCAGTGCGTCCAGACGGTATTCCCGGACGTCCGTTCCGTCCACCAGAACGCTGCCGGAGGTAGCGTCATAGAACCGCGGGATCAGGTTGACCAGAGAGCTTTTGCCCGAACCGGTGCCGCCGATGATCCCGACGGTCTCGCCGGGGCGCACCGCAAAATTGACTTCCGAAAGGGAGCTTTCGCCCGCATTCTGATAGCAAAGCTCCACATTGCGGAACTCCACCGCGTATTCGCTGCCGGCGGAAGACGGGGTTTTGCTGCCGTCGAGCAGGGTGGAGCGGATCTCGAACAGCGACTGGATCCGGTTGCCGCACGCGACCGATTTGGTGATGTTGATGATCAGATTCGCAAGCTTCACCAGCTCCACCAGGATCTGCGACATATAATTGTAAAGCGCCACCACGGCTCCCTGCGTCAGCAGACCGGCGTTTACGCGGATCGCCCCGGTCCGGATCAGCCAGATCACCGCAAGATTGATGATGATATACGTCAGCGGGTTCATCAGCGCAGAAATACGTCCCACATACTTCTGCATGGCGGTGAGCGCCTGGTTGCGGGCGGAAAATTCGCCGGTCTCGTCTTCTTCCTTGCAGAAGGCGCGGATCACCCGCACGCCGGTCAGATTTTCGCGCGTGATGCCGAGAACGCCGTCCAGCCGGGCCTGAACCTTTTTATACAGCGGGATGCACCACAGCATGATGCCGAACACCACGACGGAAAGCACTGGGATCGCGACCGCGAAGATCCATGCGGACGGCACGTCGATCGTGAATGCCATCACCATTGCCCCGAACACGACAAACGGCGAGCGGAGCAGCAGCCGGAGCGTCAGGTTCACGCCGTTCTGCACCTGGTTCATGTCGCTGGTCATGCGGGTGATCATGGTGGAAGTCCCCAGACGATCCATTTCGGAATACGAAAGGGACTGAATATGGCGGAACAGCGAGCAGCGGATGTCCGTTACAAAGCCGACGGCGGCTTTTGCGGCGAAATACTGCGCCGTAACGGAAAAGGCAAGCCCCACGATTCCAAGCCCGACGAGCAGCAGACACATCCGGAAAATGTATCCGCGGTCGGAACCGGCGATGCCGTAGTCGATGATCGCCGCGATCACCAGCGGAACGATCAGATCCAGCGCGGCTTCCAGCAGCTTGAACAGCGGCCCGAGGATGCTTTCCTTTGTATAGGCCTTTAAATAGATGAGAAGCTTTTTCATAAGATCACTCCAATATCCCTGAATACCGGTCCCGGGTTCTGTTCCTTTTCCGGATGATCGGGATCCTTCCTAAAAGTATAAGTGTTTTGCAGATATATTGCAAATATTTGTTTTCGGTTTCTTCGCGTCGGCCAAAACAGAGCTGCAGGATTTTCAGAGCGGTGTTGCCGGAACGCTGCACATCGGCACGGGTTCTTCTGTCGGCAGCACCGTATTTCCCTCGTGGCTCCTGTCGTTTCATCGATGCTATCCCAAAGTCAATGATGCTCTGTGTGAAGCCAATACTTACGAGCTGATCGAAAAAGTCCGTTCCGGGCAGATCGAGCTGGCGTT